>DAIPIF010000071.1:0-8991 GCA_036770925.1 Psychrobacter sp. | reverse complement strand
ATTATGCTTATTATGTGCTCGACAATCCGATTTTAGAAGACAGCGAATACGATCAGTTGCGTCGCTCTTTATTAGAGCTTGAAGAAGAGTATCCCGATTTAATACAGCCGGATAGCCCAATCAATCAAGTTGGCGATATGCCACTGTCAGCCTTTACCCAAGTTACCCATGATATTCCGATGTTGTCACTGGGCAACGTCTTTGATTATGACGAGCTGCATACCTTTATGCGCCGCGTCAATGATCGGCTTAATGACGCGCAGAAAAATCCTGAGTATGAGATGGAGCTAAAGCTTGATGGCTTGGCGGTGTCACTCAAATATGCTTATGGGCAATTTACCCAAGCGGTGACGCGCGGTGATGGGCAAACGGGCGAGGATATCACCCAAAACGCCAAAACCATTCGCAATCTGCCGCTTTGGCTTACTGCGGCAAGCGATATTCCGTTGTTAGAAGTGCGTGGTGAAGTGCTGATGCCAAAAGCCGGCTTTGAGCGTCTGAATCGCCTAGCGGAAGAAAAAGGCGATAAAACCTTTGCCAATCCACGTAATGCCGCCGCTGGTAGCTTACGTCAGCTTGACCCCGCTATTGCTGCTAGCCGTCCGCTGGCATTTTACTGCTATTCAGTCAATCAAGGTCTACCTGAGACTATCGATACCCAATCAGCCGCATTGGCTTGGCTTGGTGACATTGGTTTTAGCGTCAGCGCGGTGAGAGTGGTAAAAAACCCACGCGAAGCACAAGCCTATTATGAGTCGATGATTGAAACGCGTAGTAAGCTGCCGTTTGAAATTGATGGCATGGTCATCAAGGTTAATAACTTGGCATTGCAGCAACAGCTTGGTTTTTTATCGCGTGAGCCGCGCTGGGCAACCGCCTATAAATTCCCTGCCGAAACCGTGATGACCCGTCTAAACGCTATCGAATGGCAAGTGGGGCGTACGGGCGCTATTACCCCAGTCGGCAAATTAGAGCCCGTCAAAGTCGGCGGCGTCACCGTCAGCAATGTCACCTTGCATAACTTTGGTGAGATTCAACGCTTAGATGTGCGTGCAGGTGATAGGGTCAGCGTACATCGGGCGGGCGATGTCATCCCCAAAGTCACTCGCGTTTGGCGTGATGAGCGCCCCGCCGACAGCGAGCCAGTCACTTTGCCAAGCCATTGTCCTGTCTGCGACTCGCCGGTGGTATTACCCAAAGACGAAGCCTTGGCGCGTTGCAGCGGTGGTTTATTTTGTCCGGCGCAGCAGGTCGAGGCGCTGATTCACTTTGTCTCGCGGCGGGCGCTGGATATCGATGGGCTGGGCGAGCGCTGGCTGCTTAGCTTTTTTGAGCAGGGTTTGGTCAAGACCGTTGCCGATATTTATGACTTGCATCAGCATCAACAGCAAATGCTTACCTTTGAGAAAATGGGCGAAAAATCAGTACAAAACCTCATTAATGCGATTGAAGCCAGTAAAAAAACCACCTTAGCGCGTTTTATTTATGCGCTAGGCATTCGCGGCGTTGGCGAAGGTACTGCTGCGAGCTTTGCACAGCAATTTGGCAACCTTGATAAATTAATGGCGGCAGATATCGATGCCCTGATGGAAACCCCTGATGTAGGCAGCATCACTGCCGAATTGGCGTATCAATTCTTCCGTGCGCCGCATAATATCGAAGTCATTAATAAGCTCCGCGCCGCAGGCGTGCATTGGGATAACGTTGAGCCAACCAGCGCCGAAAGCTTACCGCTTGCTGGGCAAACGTGGGTGATTACTGGGGCGCTGAGCCGTATGGCACGCGATGAAGCCAAAGCCAAATTGCAAGCACTCGGTGCCAAAGTCTCAGGCAGTGTCTCAGCCAAAACCACCGCGCTATTAGCAGGTGAAAAGGCAGGCTCTAAACTCACCAAAGCGCAGAGTTTGGGGGTTAAGGTGGTGAGTGAGGATGAGTTTTTGGGGATGTTAGAGTAGTCATTGTGTTAACTATTGATAAAGTTTAGGGTGCGTATAGCGCCCTATCGTGTTTATTTAATAGTTGAGATTAAATAAACACGATTAATATTAAACATTAATAATCAGTGGTAAAGTCATACTCAGCCTGACTGTCGTCGCTAAAATCTGGACTATAGTCAACTTCATTGACATAATCAAACTCGGTTTCAGTGTCATTAGCAGCATAGCGGTCATATTCGGCTTCTAAATTATCTAAGCTGCTTTGAAACTCAGTCTCTAAGTTATCCATCTCAACGTTAAACTCGTCAAGCGCGTCATTAATTTCTCTTTGAGCGACAAATAAGAAAGCACCGGGTTTTGATTCCCAAATGGCATTGTACTCAAACATATTACCTTCGGCATAGACATCAAGCGGTACAATATTTAGTTTATCATCAAGATATACCTCAGCCAGTGCTTTATATTGATTGTCACCGACTTTAACCAGCTCTATATCGCCAACGATAAGATTGTATTTTGCGTAGTCTGCATCTGTGCTTAAGGATTCTTGTAAGGACTCTTTAACCGTTTGTGTAATCTCCTCAGGCGAGGGGCTGCAAGCGCTCAAACTAAAAGCTAATATCAGACTTGCTATTATCCATTTTATTTTCATCAAGTGACTCATTTATAGTGGGCGTTGAGCGTAGGGCACGCCCTACTATTTTACAAAATATGTTGACTAATTATTCAGTAACTTCTTCGTCTATCACTTCCCCATGTCCCTCACGCTTCACCCCATCAGGCACAATCAGCACAGGCAATACCAGCCCTTTGGCAAAGTCATCCTCAAACACATAATCATAACGCCCCGCCGCGACATCAGGCGTCGTATGCACGATAAGGGTGATATCCTCACCATCTGTCAGCTCATGCGAGGTATAGCTCGCCCCCAACTGATTGAGTATTTTGGATAGCGCCTCATTACTCGCCATACTCACCGTGAGATTATGCTGCGCCGTTTGCGTATCAAGCTTGAAGTAATCGGCATAATCACTGACATTTTGGCTATCAATTGCAAACGGATAATCATACTCCGATTTTTCTATCGGCGTCTCAGTCGTGGCAATCGCTGCCCAATCGATACTATTATCGGCGCTAGTATTAGCCTCGGCGCTGACATTTTCAGGGCTATTTTGTGGACTATCAGCGCTATTATCGCAAGCGCTCAGCAGCGACAGACTGGCTACGGTGACCATTAATAAACCTCTGAGACGCTTTGCCATCGGTATTTTCCTAGTTATGATAAGAGATGCTGAACGAGTCAGCAGCGATTATTAGTCTGAATAGACTTAATTATAATTGCAGGTATTTTGACAGTTTTTATCGGTAGTGACCACTGCCGTTACTTATCTTTATTATCTCTAAAAAATTTAGCCGTTTTAAAACAAAAAAACAGCCATCTAATGATGACTGTCTTTGTTTATTATGGCTCTTTAGCACTGTCATTGTATACATACATTCTATCAGCATGCACGACAGTTATCAGGGTTGCTGATTTATAGCTTACAATTGACTTGGTACTCTTTACCATTTGCCCATTTCATAGCCAGTACGCCAGTATCGCCTTTCATGTGCCATGCATAAGTAATCTCATCGCTAGAATTATTCACGTAGCTGGCGACCCCATCTTTCACATTACCGTTTAGGGTAATCGGCTGCTGTGCCCAGTTTACTGTTGGTAACGTGGCAGTGAGCATCACTTGCTTTTTATTGATAGACTGTTTTGCCATGACTTTGCTATCGTCCGTACAACTATAGCGCGCAGGTGCCATGCGGTCATAAGCAACATCGGTCACGCTTTCTGAAGGAGGCGTGGTCGGTACTACAGGGGTGGTGGTGGTGCAAGCGCTCATAAAAGCGAGAGCGGGTAGAGCAGTGGCTAGTTTTATTAAGGTATTCATCATGTTCTCCAAAAGGTTGAACGTTTATTATTCATATCGTTATAGCGCTACATATTTTAAGCAGGCACTGAGCGTATCCGTTTTATGATACCCAAAACCGCAAATTTATAATGTTAGTAAGTGTGCCTGAGCTGTTATTGTAGTGAGTTAATCATTCACTACTGTAACAATTAAGCTGAGCTACCTAAAAGGCAGACGGACTAAAATAGCAACTGACTAAAAGACAAGCCAAATAAAACGCCTACTGCGATTAAATCAGTAGGCGTTTGGATAAAAACAGTGGCTTTAGGTTTAGCGGCATTTAGCGCAAGTTTAATGTGCTACTGAGCTACTTGGTTTTGCGTGGTGGCAATCCGGTATGCTGCGTTTGAAAATTGCCTTTGCTGACCTTTTTACTGTTTCTGCTTGCCGTATTTTTCGCGGCACTCGGGCTATTATTATTGCGCTTCACCGAATCATTGCCAAGACGACTGTTCTTTTTACGTGCCGATTGATAGCTGTCTTGCGCGCCGTCACGCCCTTCTAAACTGGCGTTAAATGGCGGAATTAAGCAGCCGCGATTTTTACCGATTAAATCACTACGTCCCATATCTTGCAGTGCTTTACGCAGTAGTACCCAGTTTTTGGGGTCATGATAACGCAAAAATGCTTTATGCAGTTTACGCTGCTTACCCGATTTGACGATATCCATATCACCACCTATGCGGCTGATTTTATGCAGCGGGTCTTTATGGGTGTGATACATCGTGGTGGCGGTTGCCATCGGACTCGGATAAAACGCTTGCACTTGGTCGGCACGGTAGCCATAGCTTTTGAGCCACAATGCCAGATTCATCATATCTTCATCTTTAGTGCCTGGATGCGCGGCGATAAAGTAGGGAATCAGATACTGCTCTTTGCCAGCCTCTTGGCTGTACTGCTCAAACATGGCTTTGAATTTATCGTAGCTGCCCATGCCGGGTTTCATCATTTTGGATAAAACGGCTTCTTCTGAGTGCTCAGGGGCGATTTTTAGATAGCCGCCCACATGATGACTGACCAATTCTTTGACATATTCAGGGTCTTTTACCGCCAAGTCATAACGCAATCCTGAGGCAATCAGGATTTTTTTCACCCCTTTGATATCGCGGGCTTTACGGTATAACTGGGTTAAATTACTGTGGTCAGTAATCAGGTTTTCACAAACATCAGGATACACGCAAGACGGTTTACGGCAGTTTTTCTCAATGGTCTCGTCTTTACAGCTCAGGCGATACATATTAGCGGTCGGACCGCCTAAGTCAGAGATGACCCCAGTGAACGCCGGCGCAGTATCACGAATGGCTTCGACTTCCCGTAAGATGGACTCTTCTGAGCGGTTTTGAATGATGCGTCCTTCGTGCTCAGTGATGGAGCAAAAAGTACACCCGCCAAAACAGCCACGCATGATATTGACCGAGAATTTAATCATGTCATAAGCGGGAATACTAGCATTGCCGTAGCTTGGATGCGGCAGACGCGCATAAGGCAAATCAAACACATAATCCATCTCTTCGGTGGAGAGGGGAATCGGTGGCGGATTGAGCCAAACATCGATGGAGGTAAAGGAATTACCCGCGCCGCTACTATGGCGCTGCACGAGGGCGCGCGCATTACCAGGGTTGGTCTCTAAATGCAAAATACGACTGGCATGGGCATAGAGCACAGGGTCGGATTTGACGTGTTCGTAATCCGGCAGACGAATCACCGTTTGCTCGCGCGGGGGTAGTTTGAGCTTATGTTTACGCGCAGTTTTTGGGCTCTGTTTTCTACCGTCTTTATTATCAAGCGTATCAAAACCGCGCAGTTGCACCACTTGAGTCTCGGTATCAACTTGCTCGGCATTGAGGATTTTATTGGTGACAGGTTCTGCGATAAAGCCCTGATACTGAGATGAGTATTGGGCAGACATGCCGCTCATTGCTTGCCCAACGGGCGAATCACTGGGCTTTTCTTGCTCAATTTTGCAACTATCGACGTCTTCAGTCATCACATACGGATTGAGAATCGGGTCAACGCGCCCAACCGTATCGACATCATTACTGACAATCTCCGTCATATCCGCTTGCCAATGCCGACGACTGGGCGTCAATAAGTAAGCCGTGCCGCGTAGTTTGCTCATCTGCTCAAAAGTGTAGCCTTTTGCCAATCCATGCACCACATCGACGATAGCGCGTTCGGCATTACCATATAATAAAACATCCGCGCGACTATCTAGCAAAATACTACGACGCACCTTGTCTGACCAGTAGTCATAATGGGCGATACGGCGCAAGCTGCCCTCGATACCGCCTAAGATAACGGGCACATCAGGATAGGCTTCACGGCAGCGCTGACTATAGACGATAGCGGCGCGGTCGGGGCGTTTATTGGCGACATTACCCGGCGAGTAAGCGTCATCGCTACGGATTTTGCGGTCGGCGGTATAGCGATTAATCATGCTATCCATGTTGCCGGCGGTCACGCCATACGCATAGACGGGTTTGCCAAGTTCCATAAAGGCGTCTTTGCTTTTCCAATCGGGCTGCGCGATGATGCCGACACGAAAGCCTTGGGCTTCAAGCAAGCGTCCGATAATCGCCATGCCAAAGCTCGGATGGTCAACATACGCATCGCCTGAGATGATAATCACATCGCAGGCATCCCAGCCCAGCGCGTCCATCTCTTTGCGGCTCATCGGCAAATAGGGCGCAGGCTCGTAGCAGCTTGCCCAATGTTTATCGTAATCATAAAGGGGTTTGGTGCCTTGTTTAAAGGCGGTGCGGGCGATGGTATCGGCAGACATGGGCAGACCTGTTCATTAGAAAAATGGTACTAAAAATAAACCGTTATCAATTAAAAACAATCAAAATTAACCAATAATAATAACGGCTCGTTTAAAAGCGCTCATTTTAACATGAATGTCACTCATGATGTGATAAAGCAGTTTTGATAAATAGCTGATAAATGCCTGATAAGTCATTGATAGCACAAGATAAACTCGCAATAAAAATAGGGATATCCACGCAGATGGCTTTTATCTCGGCGGCTCATTTCAGCCAATGCCCGATAATAGCCGTCAGGATAGTCTTCGTTTTATCCTAGTTTTTATGCACCGATACAAAACAGCTGACCATAAAAAGGGCGATTTGCCATGATGACAAATCGCCCTTTTAAGTCGTTCTATCTTACACCCTTTAATCTAAATGCTGTTTAAAGCCGCGCTGCTTATCGCGTTCCCAATCACGGTCTTTGAGCGTTTTACGTTTATCATGCTGCTTTTTACCCACTGCTAGCGCAATCTGGCATTTCACCATTGAGCGTTTCCAATAGCAAGACAGCGGCACGCAGGCATAGCCCTTTTGATTGACCGCGCCAAACAGCTTATCGATTTCGCGGCGGTTGAGTAGCAGCTTACGGGTACGAATACTATCAGGGCTGACATGGGTTGAGCTCGATAATAGCGGCTGAACATGCGCCCCAAATAAAAACGCCTCACCATTACGGAAGATGACATAGGCTTCCGTAATCGTCATTTTACCCGCGCGAATGGCTTTGACTTCCCACCCTTGCAGCGATAGTCCCGCCTCAAAGGTTTCTTCAATAAAATACTCATGCCGCGCCTTTTTATTGGCACAAATCTGATTGTCAGGCTTTTTTGGTTTTTTTGACATAGCTTCCTCATCAGGACTGAGCGTCCTTATCTGACTGGTTCCTCATCCTAAGGGGTCACTATTTAGCGCATTCATTTATAGTGAGTGCTAGCGGATGAGTCGAGCGCCTATTGTAGCAAAGCCTTAGCGATAAAAGCAGCGCTACTGTGCTAACAAATGTAGCAGATCAGTGTTAAATTCAGTCAAAATTTGTTAGCATAGACAAATTCTTTTATTAACTATATTAGCCCTGTTATGAATCCTAACGCTTCTACCAATGCCTCCAAACTGCATACTAAAATTTTGTATCCGGGCACTTTTGACCCCATTACCAACGGTCATGTTGACTTAGTTACCCGTGCCGTCAAGCTGTTTGATGAGGTGGTCATTGCCGTCGCCTCAGGACATCACAAAAAGCCGTTATTTGACTTTGAGGAGCGCGTCGCCTTAGTGGAGACGGTTTTTATTGATTTGCCGCAAGTCTCAGTCGTGGGTTTTGAGGGTTTGCTTGTTGATTTTATGCGTGAAAAACATGCCACCGCAGTCCTACGTGGTTTACGCGCCATGTCAGATTTTGAATATGAGTTTCAGCTCGCCAATATGAACCGCGAGCTTGATGAGAACTTTGAGGCGGTATTTTTGACCCCATCACAAAACTATTCTTTTATCTCCTCCACCATGATTCGAGAAATTGCAAAGCTTGGCGGTGATGTGACTAAATTTGTGCCGCCTTGCGTCTCTAAAGCTTTTGCGCAAAAGCTGAGTGTGTAGTTGAGTGTGTAGCGCGTTAGGATGAAGTCTTTCATTTAAAATGATGAATATCCTCATATATTATCAGCTGCTAGCAAAATAAGGAGCAGTGTATGGCACTATTAATCACTGATGAATGCATCAATTGTGATGTGTGCGAGCCAGTTTGTCCCAATGATGCCATATCAGAGGGCGATGATATTTACGTCATTGACCCTGATTTATGCACCGAATGTGTCGGGCACTTTGATGAGCCGCAATGCGTGGTCATTTGCCCAATTGACTGTATCCCAAAAGACCCCAATCACGTCGAGACGGAGAGTGACTTATTGGCGAAATATAAACGCTTAACGGGTCAATAAAGCGCTTGTTCACCGGTTTTTGCATAATAAATGCATTTAAATTAAAAAATCATATCTTATGAGTCATAATATTTGCTATAATACGGCGCTTGGTAGACTAGGCAATCGCCGCTGCACACTGGTAACAGACATGCAGGGGAGGAAAGTCCGGGCTACATAGGGCAGCGTGCCAGCTAACGGCTGGGCGGGGTAACCCGACGACCAGTGCAGCAGAGAGTAGACCGCCTTGCGTAAGCAGGGTAAGGGTGAAAGGGTGCGGTAAGAGCGCACCGCGTGGATGGCAACATTTCACGGCACGGTAAACTCCACGCGTAGCAAGACCAAATAGGCATCGGCATGGCGCGGCCCGCGT
>DAIPIF010000070.1:0-9094 GCA_036770925.1 Psychrobacter sp. | reverse complement strand
CCACTACCCCCGATATCAAAGTCGATGCGGTCAAAGCTTTGGGCGGCACGGTGGATTTATACGGCGATAGTTTTGATGAAGCCAACCGCTACGCCATCAAGCGTGCTGAGACCGAAGGTTTAACCTTTATTCCCCCTTATGATGATGCGCTGGTGATTGCCGGTCAAGGCACTATTGGACTTGAGCTCACGCAGCAATGGCGCAATATGGACTATGTGTTTGTCGCGGTTGGCGGTGGCGGGCTTATCTCAGGTATCGCCGCATTTTTGGGCGAGGTGGCACCGCATGTCAAAGTTATCGCCGTAGAGCCCACCGAATCCGCCTGCCTAAAAGCAGCGCTTGCAACGGGGGAACGCGTCAAGCTTGAGCAAGTGGGATTGTTCGTCGATGGCGTTGCCGTGGCGCAAATTGGCGAGCTGCCCTTTGAGGTTATCCGTATGCAAAAAAGTGATCAATCAGGCGCTGTTGTTGAGCCTGAAGTGGTCACTTGTAGTAACGATGAAGTGTGCGCGGCTATCAAAGATGTGTTTGAAGAAAATCGTAGCATCGTTGAACCAGCTGGCGCACTATCAATCGCGGGGATGAAAAAATATATCAAAGCCCACAATTTACAAGGCAAAAACTGTGTCGGCATCATTTGCGGTGCCAATATGAACTTTGATCGTTTACGTTATATCACGGAACGCACTGAAATTGGCGAGAAAAAAGAAGCCATCTTTGCGGTGACCATTCCTGAGCAAACGGGGGCGTTTTTGAGTTTTTGCCGTAGTTTGCAGGGGCGTAATATTACGGAATTTAACTATCGCGCTGACCATAAACAGTCGCCGGATTCGATGGAGCCCGCCTCAATATTTGTCGGTATTGCCCTCAAAGAAGGCGATAAAGAGCGTCAAATTATCAGCGAGCAATTGCTAAATGACAACTATACCGCATACGATTTGACTGATGATGAGATTGCAAAATCGCACATTCGCCATTTAATCGGCGGTCATGCTCATGTCGAAAATGAGCAATTATTAAAAATCCGCTTTCCTGAACGTCCCGGGGCGCTACTGAGCTTTTTAGAGAAACTGGGCGATGATTTTAATATCACTTTATTTCATTATCGCAATCATGGTGCCGCTGAAGGTCGTGTCCTCGTTGGTCTACAAGCCTCAGAGAGTAACTCGCGTCAATTGCAAGATGCGCTACTTGATATCGGCTATCAGTGCACCACGGTGACTGATAATATTGGCTATCAGCTGTTTTTAAAGTAGCTTTATAAGACATAATGATGATAAAGAACCCTCAAGTCAGGCAAACTGCTATGCTTTTAAATTGAGATAAGCTTCACTATGAAAAATATTCTAATTATTTTAGGGTTATGTTTTTTAGCATTTTATGGCTATCAAAAATTTCAAACCAAGCAGTCTGTGGCTGATTTTGATATCACACCTACTTACAGTACGGCTACGGATTCAATACCTGAGCCAGATACAAATGCGCCATCATTAAATGAACCAAACTACCACTGCGATGGTAGAACCCACTGCTCACAAATGAGATCTTGTGAGGAAGCCACTTTTTTTAGTAATAATTGCCCCAATACTAAAATGGATGGTAATAATGATGGTGTACCTTGTGAGCAGCAGTGGTGCAGATAACTTTAAAACAAGGAGTTAGAAAAAGCCATTCAATCCTTAATATCATAATCTATCAACGAGGTTTTGATGAAAAAGCACAATAAAAATCATAATCAGCCCAGCCATTCTCAAGCCGATGATGAACGTATGCGTATCGACAAATGGCTATGGGCGGCGCGGTTTTATCGTACGCGTACCCTTGCTAAAGAGGCGATTGAGAGTGGGCGCGTCCATTATGCCGGCAGCCGCGTCAAGACCAGTAAAGAGATTGCGGTGGGTGATGAGCTCAATATTCGTCAAGGTTCCGCCACAGCAATGACTGAAAAAGATGTCATTGTTGAGGCATTAACGACCCAGCGCGGCAATGCGACGGCGGCGGTGGCGCTGTATTCAGAAACCGAGGCGAGCATTGAGCGCCGCGCTTATTATGCTGAGCAGCGGCAACTTGCCAACCTTGCGCGTCCTGATAACAAACCTAATAAAAAGCAGCGCCGCGACTGGCAACGCTTTAAGCACAACCAAGACTAGCGAGGATGTCGCCAGCCTTGCCATTTAGGGCATTAGCAGTTAGGCTAGTGGCTTTATTTTCTCTTACGTTCTTCTACTTTATAAGCTTATCAGCCGCATAACTTATGCCAAGCTTTTAGAGCGTATTTTTATAATAAACTGTCATAAAAGGCTCCTACTATGCTGCTTAAAGCATCTGCACCATCATCTGTATTGTTGGTTTGTTTGGGTAATATCTGTCGGTCTCCGACAGCAGAGGCAGTGATGCGTCAGCAAGCCGCTATTGCAGGAATGACCCTTAAGACCGATTCAGCCGGCACGGGCGACTGGCACATCGGTGCCGCTCCCGATATACGGGCGCAGCGTCATGCCAAAGCCAATGGCTATAACATCAGCAAATTAGTGGCGCGTCAGGTAACGGTCGATGATTTTCGTAATTTCGATTTGATTTTGGCAATGGACGCTCAAAACTTAGCAGACTTACAAGCGATTAAGGACAGCATCGCCGATGCTACCGAAAATCTAGCAAGACTGGCATTGTTCAGCGAAGAAGACCCCACTTATAGCGGTGATGACGTCCCTGACCCTTATACGGGCGACGCTGATGATTTTGAAGAGGTTATTAAGCGGATTGAGTCTAGTGCCGAGGCGTGGATTGAGAGCTGGAAAACGGATTAACGTTAAAGCGGTTAGTCTCTTTTAGGGCTTAGGATGTAAAACGGCGCTATTTTTCTACTTTTATAGCGCATATCCCTTATAATAGCTGAACCATTTATCAACTATTTGTCTTCATCTCACTGTATCAACTGGCTATTTCTGACTCGCCTTGTAGGCTATATTATGACCACTGCTGTGCGCCCTGTGTTTGACCCTTACTATGATTTATCATCAGCGAATACTATGGCATTGTCCTGTATTGCAGACGCTATCGTTACTCTAAGCGACGAGGCGCAGATTGAGGCGTTTATGGCGGAATATAACGCGCAGCAGCCGTTATTTATATTGTCTGGTGGCAGTAATGTGCTATTGCCCGCCCAGCTAAAAGCCATCGTCTTGCGTCCGCAAATGCGCGGTATTACCCTGACAGAACAGACCGATACTTATGTTGATATAGAAGTGATGGCAGGTGAAAACTGGCATGACTTAGTGGTCTATACAGTGAATAAAGGCTGGTTTGGGCTTGAGAATTTAGCGCTTATTCCGGGACTTACGGGTGCCGCGCCTGTACAAAACATTGGCGCTTATGGCGTGCAGTTAGAGGATTATGTGCAATATGTACGCGCTTATCATTTGCCCACTTGCACCTGGCACCATTTATCAGCAGCAGATTGCCAGTTTAGTTACCGTGACAGTCTGTTTAAGCGCGCACCCAATACTTGGCTGATTAGCGCTATTGGCTTGCGTCTGCATACCGATGCGACCCAAGTATCTGCCAGTTATGGCGATGTGCAAACCGTCGCCCAAACGATTGCCAAGCAGCAGCATCGCCTTCAGCCGACGCCTGCCGATGTGATGCAAGCGATTATTAGTATTCGCCAACAAAAACTTCCTGACCCCAAGCAGTTGCCAAATTGCGGCAGTTTTTTTCAAAACCCTATCATTGATAAAGCACAGTTTGTAGCGTTGCAAGCTATGCATCCTACTATCGTCGGCTATCCCATGCCCGACTCAAAAGTTAAAGTTGCCGCAGGTTGGCTCATCGAACAAGCGGGTCTAAAAGGCGGTGGTATTGCCCCTATTTTTACCCATACGCAGCAAGCACTGGTGTTGACCAATCATCATCCTTATCATGCCACACAAAATGATGTGGCAAAAGCTCAAAACCATATCATTCGCTGTATCTATAAAAAGTTTGCCATCACTTTGGCACGGGAGCCAGTTTGGGTCAATACAGATGGCTCAATGGTTACAGATGATATATCTGACAAATCTAGCGGCGCGACTGAGTATAACGAGCATGTGGTCTAAACGACTATGGTCTAAGCGTTTATGGAGATACTATCTGCGCTCAGCCGAGCGTACGCTTAAAGTATTTCGTATTATTAATGTCATTTTTGTGCTCGGAACCACGCTGATTATCATCGTACTGGTGAGCTTATTTACGCCGTTATTTTCACGTTCTATCGTCTATATGCTCCATCATTTGCCACTACCTGCGATGACCGGCGCGGCTATGAGCTCGCCACCGACCGCTTATGTGATACTCGGTGGTGGACTGACCAATGATAAAAATAATAATATTATCCTCAACGGCTATACGCTCAATCGGGCACGTACTGCCGCCGCCGCCTATCATGACTTGCCGTTGCCTGTTATATTGAGCGGTGCGGAAGCACCTTGGATTGGTGAATGGCTCATTGAGCATGGGATTGACGGTATCATTAGTGAAAACGCCAGCATGAATACCTGCGAGAACGCCCGTTTTACGGTCAAACGTATCCCGCTGCATCACGTCTATCTGATTACGGACAGCTATCATATGGCGCGGGCGCGTCGCCAATTTGCCTTAAATAATGTCAATAGCACCCCTATCAATGCCCCATTACCCGTTGCCCGTGATTGGATGCAACCGGCTCAGAACCTCAGCCACTCAAGGCGTGCCGTCTATGAAGTTGCCGCTTATCTGCGCGATGTGCTGCGTCCACAAGCAGACTGTCGGCGTGCGGATGAAGTCAGCCTTGAGCAATTATTGACCCCTAGAGGCGAAGTCAAAACCTTTTAAAGGGTTGATTAGCGGTGCTTATCAAAGACAGGCAATCTTTAGCAAGCATTATTTCAGTAACATATTTCAACTTTCAACGCCACCAACCATTTATTACACTTACAATAAGTGTATAATAACACCAGAAGCTGCCATTTAAGGGGTTTGCCATGCTCAGTATTTATTTATTGATTCCATTGAGTTTAATGCTATTTGTCGTGGCAATTTGGGCGGTGCGCTATGCAGTCAAATCTGACCAATTTGAGGATTTAGATAATGCCTCACAGCGTATTATCTTGGATGACAGACAAGAGCGGCGGCAGGTAATGCAAGCGCAGGCGCATCCTGATGATGAGGCGGTTAAAACACCTACAGCACATACTAGCCCTATGACGACTAGTACTATCAATAGCACTACTAATTTGGCTGCCAATAAGCCTACCGATGACAGCGACTCTATATTATAACGCTCACTTTTAGGGAATAGTCTCTATGACCATAGCTTTACTCGTTGCCGCTTTTTTAATGGGATTTTTGGGGTCACCGCATTGTTTAGGTATGTGCGGTGGTTTGGTAGCCGCTTTTAGTCTATCCATGAAGGATGTCAGCGCAGCCAAGCGACGACGCTTGATTGCCACTTATCATTTTGGACGCTTAAGCAGCTACGCTGTTTTGGGTTTAGTCGCAGGACTAATTGGCACGGCAGTTTTAGAGCCGCTAATGAAAGGCAATAGTACCCCGCGTATTTTGTTAGGGGTGGTACTGGTTTTCGTCGGTGTCACTATGCTGGGCGCACCATTTTTGAATAAGCTTGAGCGCTTAGGTATGCGCTTTTGGCAGTATCTTAGCCCCATTCGCCAAAAGGTATTTCCGCTCAATACTTATCCCCGCGCACTAGCGGCAGGACTACTGTGGGGCTATCTGCCTTGTGGTTTGGTCTATGGTGCACTGCTTATTGCCGTCGTCGCGCACAATCCGCTTGGGGGCGCGGCGCTGATGTTTGTCTTTGGTTTAGGCACGGTACCGATGCTGGTTGCCACTCACGAAACGGTAGGTTGGTTACGTGAAAAAATCGGACGTCTGCGCTTGCGGCAAGTTAACGGTGCATTAATGGTATTATCAGGCATGGCAGTTATTTTTGTGCCTATGATTATGATGGCAGGCATGCATGGCAAAGGCGGACATGAGCAAATGAATCACGGCAGCCCATCAAGCATGATGTCAGAACCTAGCCATAATACTCATAATATGCACCATGATACTGCTGAGCCCATGCAACACTCTCAATAAGTGCATGATATGATAATCAGTTGTGTATATAAAAAGCCCTTAACACTCATATAGTGTTAAGGGCTTTTTTATTCAAGTTAAATTAACATCTCAAATAGCAGTCTCTCACATTTAAGATACTTTTAAATGACGTCTTATTCTTGCCACTGCTCAAGCGTAAACTTAGTAGCCAAATGCTGCTCAAGCGCGGGAATATTAAAAGCATCATCCTCACTCACAAAGCTGATACTGATACCCGTTTGACCCGCGCGACCGGTGCGCCCAATACGGTGCACGTAATCATCAGGCTGATCCGGTAAAGTATAATTGACCACATGACTGATATCATCGACATGAATACCGCGCCCTGCCACATCGGTTGCCACCAAAATCGTTGCATGACCGTCTTTAAAGCGCTGCAAGTATTTTTCACGTTTTTGCTGAATCACATCACCCGACAGCATAACAATATTATGTGCTTGACGCAGTTTATGATACAGACGCTTCACTTGATCTTTACGATTGGCAAAGATAATCACTTTATCCACAGCCTTATCGCTAATAATTCGCTCTAACGCCGCAAGCTTTTGGCTCTCTGCCAGTAAATAAAAATGCTGCTCGACCAACTCACTGGTTTTATGTTCAGGCTCAATCTCAACAAACTGCGGCTCATGCAACCAGCGATACGCCAAATTCATCACATCTTGATTAAAAGTTGCCGAAAACAACAGGCTTTGACGATCCGTATTTGGCGGCATACGTCCCACTAAGCGCTTGATATCAGGAATAAAACCCATATCAAGCATCCGATCCGCCTCATCTAATACCAGCACTTCTACCCGATCCAGATACACCATGCCTTTGTTGGCAAGATCAATCAAACGACCCGGTGTTGCCACCAAGATATCCACATATTGGCGCTCAAGCTCATGCTGCTGGATTTCATAATTGGTGCCACCCATGATACACACACTATGCAGCGCAGTATATTTAGTCAGCTCGATACAGTCATCAAATATTTGCTGAGCCAGCTCGCGTGTCGGTGCCATAATAACAGCGCGCGGCTCACCCAAATAACGCGTCTCCTCAGCGCTAAAAGGGCGCTTCAGCAACGTCTCCATAATAGTAATTAAAAAAGTTGCCGTCTTGCCCGTACCTGTTTGTGCCTGCCCGATAGCGTCTTGGTGCGCTAAGGTATGCGGCAATATCTGCGCCTGAATGGCAGTCAGCTCAGTAAATCCTAAATCCTTAACGGCTCGCAGGGTAGGCGCTGAAAGCGGCAAATCGGTAAACGCTGAAAAATGGCTCAAAAAGTTATCCTTATATAAAGCTGCGGCATAAAAACAGCGGGGCATTCATTATCGAGTATCATTAAACATCATGTCACCTCAAAGCCATCATGCAAAATGATGCACAATAAGGCGCTGAAAGTGACTAAACATAAAAAAGCCAAGCCTATGTCCCCCTCTTATCGACTATATTGTTATACAATCAGCATCGATAAGATAAGACAGGCTTGACTCAGTAGTATATCAGTAGTTTACCCAGACAATATAGCTAAAGCGCCTTAATGTCTGTAGCAATACTTAAGCAAATTGAGCGTATTAGGCGTCGAGCTTTCTGACCTCTTCTGCTTGCAGACCTTTTTCGCCCTCAACCACACTAAATTCAACTTTTTCGCCGTCTTGCAAGGAGCGATAGCCATCACCTTGAATCGCGCGAAAATGGACAAAAATATCTTCACCGCTATCACGTTGAATGAAACCAAAGCCTTTTGAATCATTAAACCACTTAACGGTACCTTGTTCACGAGCTGACATAATATTACTTCCTAAAAGTGAGCTTAGCCTATAATTCCTTTGCGATATTGCATATAAATCAGGTCTAAACTTGAGAAATAAGAATTTAACATCAGTTACTTTGTCAATCGCTGCTAGGCTGCTATATAATTAAACCTCACCGCTAACCTGAGTTAAATCAGTTACATTAAAATAATAGCGCCATAGCTGACTTGTAACAAACCTGCAATAACTATTGCATAAAAATATCATAGCACGGGTTTTTAGTAACACAAAGTTTTTTAAGCTAATTTTTGCTAACAATAGCTGATTTTATGTAATTTCTGCCTAACCTAATTGGCAAGCTGCTATTATTAATCACTACAATCTTTATTCATATTTTATTTACAAAGCACATTATTTATAGAGCTTATTATGAACGCATCGTCTTCTTCTACTCGCACCCTGACCCATAAATTATTATTGATAAACGGCGTCAATCTTAACCTGCTAGGTAAACGTGAGCCTGAAATTTATGGTCACACAACCCTTGCTGATATCGAAGCCAAAATGACCGCAACCGCTGCCAAGCAAGGTGTTGAGCTGATTTGTGTGCAGTCCAACCATGAAGGACAACTGGTAGATAGTATCCAGCAGCATGGGTTGCTTGCCGATGCGACCTTACAAGTCGATGCCATTATTATCAATCCAGCGGCATTTACTCATACCTCAGTGGCACTACGTGATGCGCTACTGGCAACCCAAAAGCCTTTTATAGAAGTGCATTTATCCAATGTGCATAGCCGTGAAGCCTTTCGTCAGCACTCTTATTTGAGTGATGTGGCGGTTGGGGTTATTTGTGGTTTAGGGCATTTAGGCTATCAGATGGCACTTGAATATTGGCTCACGCATTTATATCAAGCGATTAAGCCGTAGTTACAAATTATAAATCATAACCAACAAACGTATTAACTTAAGTCCACTGGCTAAAGACACGGCGCTTGGTTAAAATCTAACGCTATAAACGCATGACCTCACACACGATACTATACGGTGATATGAATGGCAAAATCGTCCGGAAAACGCTTTATGAAACTCGCAAGCATGACCGCAAGCATCGCTGGGAAGGCGGCGAAAAACTCATTAAAGCACTTCTCTAGTGACGAAGAAAAGCGTCTGCAAGCACGCTCAGAGATGATGCAAGATGTGGGGATTCA
>DAIPIF010000069.1:0-9169 GCA_036770925.1 Psychrobacter sp. | reverse complement strand
AGCCTTTGACATGCACACTGCGCTGCGGGAATGGCATGTCAATGTTGTTATCATCGAGCTTATATTTAAGTTGCTCAAGTAGCTCACACTGCATCGACCACCAATCACTATTGGTTGTCCAAACATTCAAAGTTAAATCCACTGAATTATCACCCAAATTGGTGACCCGTACGATAGGTTCAGGCTCTTGAAAAGCCAGTGGGTTATTTTTGGCGACTTCCAGTAATAGCTGTTTGGCAGTTTTGATATCTGCATCATAACCGATACCGATGGTCATATCGACACGGCGGTTGGGCAATGCCGTATAGTTGGTCAGGGCAGAGGTGGTAATAGTGCTATTAGGAATGATAATGTCATGATTGTTAGTGGTGGTCAGATGGGTATTAATCAGGGTAATCTCTCTAACCGTACCGACATAACTGCTAATTTGTACATAGTCACCACGCACAAACGGGCGAAAAGTCACAATCATAATACCGGCGGCAAAGTTGGACAATTGGTCTTTTAAAGACAGTCCAATGGCAACTGCCGCGCCGCCCAATATCGCCACTACAGAGGTGGTCTGCACCCCTACTTTGCTCAAAGCGGCTAAAGTCACGATAACCAATAATATACCGTATAATAGCCGACTCAAAAAATTGGCAACGGTCGTCTCCAAATGGCTGCGCACCATAATGCTATTAGTGATGACCACGAATTTTTTGGCAAGCCAACGCCCAACGACAAAGATGAGCAAGGCAAGCGCTATTTTTAATAATACGCTGAGCGCACTTTTGCCTAAAGTTGCGATATCAAAGGTAAATCCTAAAAATTCCATACTGATTAGTTACTCTTACGGTCATGTTTTAATATTTTTGGCGACTCATTGTTATATCAATACTTTAAATACTTATAGGCTTAAACCAATCAGCAGCCGCTTAATAAGTGACTTCGACGCTATCACTATAACGATAGGTACGAATCAGACGCAGCTCAACGATATCGTCCATATCTTTGGTAAAGCTGCCAAAGGGTGCCGCTTGGCGGACGGACTGCTTGGCGGCTTCATCCAAAATAGTAGAGCCTGAGCTTTCAAGCAAGCGAATGGCTTTTATAGTGCCATCACTACTGATAATCACCATCAGACGCACCTCACCGGTGATGCTTTGGGCGCGAGCTTGTACCGGATAATGCAAGTTACCGACGCGCTCAACATGCTCACGGAAGTTATCAATATAATCCGCTGCCGCGCCGCGAGTGGTCGAGTTACTATCGACCGTGACCACCTTGGACTTCGTCGCATATAACTGCTGACGCTGCGATAGCTGAGTCTCTAAAGTCGCAATCTGCTTACGCAAACGCTCCTCTTGTGCCTCAAAATCATCTTGTACTTGCTCGCCCTCATTATCAGAGGCAACGCTTGCATGACGCCAGCTTAAGGTGGTGCGCAAATAGCTTTCTTGATAATTCTGCTGGCGTACTTTGCGCTCAAGATTGATGATATCTTGAGTCTCGCTCATCTGCTCAGCGGCGAGCGGACTAATTTGGGCACTTTCTTGCCTGATTTGCTCTTGTACCGAGCCGCCACCTTCTTGAGAGGCACTCGCAATGAACTGCGCGTTCTCATTGGGTTTCATATTATCGGTTAAGGCTTTTGCCACATCTTGCATTAACGCTGCGGGGTCTTGCCCTACCGAAAAGCTCACCCCAAAAATGAGCAGTGCATGCACCACCAGTGCAATCGCCGTCGCCACTGGCAAATTAAAATCACGAGAGGGAGCTTGCGAGGAGAAATGATAGCTTTGAGAGTCTTTAATATGCGCCACAATAAATCTCAGCTTATGATGTTTAATACAGTGATTAATGTCGTCGTTTTAGCACATGCGTTACTTGATAGCATGGTTTATTTTATATCGTAATAATGGCTCATGTGTCATGAACGACGCTATCATAACATGAGCAGCAATTGGCTCGCTATGCTAATAATCAGCTTATCCTAACAACCTTCCTTAGTATATTTGCTACAATGTACTACCATCCGTTTTTTGCCCCCACTTTTTGCTATATACTACTTTTAGGGTTGATGTCACGCGCAAGCGTTTTGTACTACGCTAGCGGTGCTAACCAACCCATGCTAAACGCTTAACAAGCGGATGATACGATAATCATAAGGATAATGAGTTTGAGTGATTCTTATAACAGACATAATGCGCCTAACCTCAATACCGAGGATAGTTCTGACGGCATTTTTGCTAGCACTGATAATAATACCGCTAATTTTGAGGATTTGGCTGACTTTGCCGATAATTTGGGCTATCGCATTAGCGAATCACTGAGCGAGAGCTGGGGCAGTATCCTTGACAGCATCAAAAAATTCTATAATAAAACGGCCGATAAGCTCGACAATGAAGTCGGTTTGCCAGTGGCACAAAAGTATGTCAATGATGCGCTGCAAAAGTTTGTCACCGATAATGTCGGCGCGATTTTAGAGCTACGGGTTGAGCTGCATGATGACTGGTTCCGTCTGTTTTGTACGGTTAAGGCCGCCGGTATCTATGCAGAAGTCGCGAGTAATTTCAGCTTAGTGCATGTGCAGCTCGATCGCAATGTGCAGCGCTTTGTCTTTGGGCAATTGAGCTATACGGACGTGCTCAATTTGCGCTGTGAGTCCTTTGTTAAACGCCAAGGCATTAAACTTGCCATTTGGTTTTATCATCGTGTTCTCAAAAAAGACCCTTTGGGCTTTATCCTCAGCTATATTAATATTGCCCGCGCCAAAGAAGATATCATCTATCTCGATATCAATCGCTGGCTGAAGAAAAACCAGAAAATTATGAGCACCTTACATAAAATTCAAGTCAATGATGGTGAGGTCGAAGAAGAGCAACTTATCCTAAAAACCCAAGTCAACTATCGAGACTTGTTAGGCGGTAGCGGCGGTGAGGACATTATTGGCACTGACGATGATGAGCCAGAGCTGATGAAAGGTCCTATTCATCCCATTGCCGATGCCACTGAACCTAGCCAAGCATAACGGTTATTTTTATTATTTTACTATAATGTCAACGGTCATGCAGGCGACATTAGCGCTACCCGCAAGCAAGTATTACCAATAATTCTCTACAGCAATATTACCCTCACCGCGGCGATTCATTACCAAGCCTAAATCTTTTAGGGTCTCTTTGGTATCCTCCACCATTTCAGGATTGCCGCATAGCATAATATGGGTGCTGTCGATATCAAGGGCGATGCCCGCGCGCGCTTGTAGCGTACCGTCTAATAATAGCTTGGGCAAGCGTTCAGTCAGCGCGCCATCCATCGGCTCACGAGTGACAATCGGTATAAAAATCAAGCGAGCTGGATGATCCACGAGCGAACCAAAATTGGCTTGTAGCTGCTCAATTTTATCGATATAAGCCAGCTCCTCACATGAGCGCGCACTATATGCCAGTACGATATGCTCATAGTTCTCCCATGTCTGCATGTCTTGTAGCATCGATAAAAATGGCGCAAGTCCTGTCCCAGTCGCCAGCAACCATAAGTCTTTTGGCAACGGCTTTTGATAGCGCGCTAAGGTCAAAAACCCAAACGGCATGGTATTCAGCAGCAGCTCATCACCCACTTGCAGATGTTGCAATTGCGAGGTGAACGCGCCATCAGCAATCACAATCGAGAAAAACTCTAGTACCTCATCAAACGGCGAGGAGACGATAGAATAGGCGCGAAAAATATCCTGATTTAAGGACTCGTCAGCGGCAAGGGTTTGCGCATCATTGTGCTGCTGATGGTATTTGAGTTTACTTGGATTGACGCCCAAACGCACAAACTGCCCTGCGGTAAATTTAAAACTATCAGGGCGACTGACGGTAAAGCTAAACAAATTGGGCGTCCAGGTGGTTTTACTGAGCACGGTTACGCTTTGAATATTATCACTCATAATTCTGCTTCTTATTATTTAAAAAGTTACTGTTATATTGAGGCTTTATGGATGAATAATGCTGTAGAGCCTGTTTATTGAATGATACTAAGGCTTATAGATAAGGCTCATGAATAAAGCTGACTAAAACAAAAAGATGCGCCAAGCTTAACATAAAGCGGGCGCATCTTGTTTTGCGATAAGTAACGGCAATGCCTAAACACTGCGCGTCTTTTACTCTAAGGCTACTGGTATTAAACCATAAGTTACCAAATCCGCGCCAAACTTGACCAAAAGATGAGACGCTCTGGTAATACGCCTAAGAAAATGACTACAATAGTAACGCCGATGACCATAATCCCGCCCATACGCGTACCCCACTGTCCCGCCACATCAAACTCAATAAAGGCTTTTGGACGCTTAAATAAGGTCAGCATGACGCGCAGATAGTAGAATAAACCAATTGAGCTACCCAAAATAATCATCGCTGCCAAGAACCACTGCACGCCTTGCACTGCCGCAAAGATAGCAAACAGCTTAGTAATAAAGCCGGCGGTCAATGGAATACCCGCTAAGGATAGCAGCATAATGGTCAGCACGCCTGTGAGCACGGGACGACGCCAAAACAGCCCTTGATAATGTATCAAATCATCCGCCTCACCCGTTACACGATAGGGGCTCGACATCAAGGTCACCACGCCAAAGGCACCGATAGAGGTAAAGGCATAAATCGCCATATACATACTAGTGGTACTGTCTGCCGCCGCGCCTAAACTGACAATCACAATCAGCACATAACCCATATGCGCAATGGAGGAGTACCCCAGCAAGCGCTTAAGATTGGTTTGGCGTACTGCCAATAAGTTACCGATTAAGATAGATAAAGTTGCCATCACCATAATAAGCATTTGCACTGAAGGTAGCGCTAATAGCTGAGTACTAATTAAAAAACGTACTGCCAATGCCATCATCGCCACTTTGGCAACGGATGCCAAATAAGTCGCAATCGGAGCGGGTGCACCCTCATAAACATCAGGTGTCCAGATATGAAAAGGCGCGGCAGATAGCTTAAAGCCTATCCCAAACACCATCAACGCGGTGCCCACTATCAATAGTGGCGAGCTGAACATATCCACCAGATTGAGACTGATTTGGCTAAATGCCAATGAGCCCACTTGCGCATACACAAACGCCATACCCATCAGCAAGGTTGCCGATGCCGTCGCCGAGAGCACAATATATTTGAGCCCCGACTCCAGCGAGCGACTGCGCAAAAAGGTATAAGACAACAACCCATATAAAGGCACTGATAGCAGCTCTAAGCTAATAAAGAATGACGCCATATGCTGCGCACTGACCATCAGTAGCGCGCCTGCGGTTGACAATAACATCAACAAATACAGCTCATCTTTATTATCATTGAACTTAGCTAAATAAGCATAAGACAACGTACAACATGCCAGCGCACAAATCAGAATCACTACCATATTGAACTGAGCAAAATTATCAATAATAAATAATGCCCCAGTGATAGGTTCAGCAGGTCCACTATCAATCTTGCCCATCATCTGTCCAAGCAAGGTAAACAGACTGACGTTCAGACCCACGACCGCAATAGCCGCCGTCATCGCATGTGAGCGCTTCACCGTGATAGCAATCATGGTCAGCAAGGCGGTAATCACTACCGCAATGATGGGCGCGTAAGGCAATAATGCGATCAAATCATTCATCGTAATATCATTCATGACTTAACGTGCCTCCATTGTAGTATCGATATCGAGTAGCGGCGACATATCAATCTGTGACACCTCACTATAGATATAGGCATTATTAATCCATTGCATCGCATGGCTTGAGGTATCCAGTATCGGCTGCGGATATAACCCAAGCCATACTAGACCCATAGCCAATACTAGCAGTAGTGACACCTCACGGCGTCCCAAATCTTTTAAAGGACGCTCAGGCAAACCGTGTGACTGAGTTTCGTGCAATGCCACCGCTTTGGTATTATTTTCGCCAAATAACGAGCGATAAATTAATAACAAGGAGTATAAACCCGCCAATACTAAGCTGAAGGTAGCCAGTACCACAAATACGGGATAGTCTGCGAAAGCGCCAAACAAAATCATGAACTCGCCGACAAAGTTACCTGTACCCGGAATACCTAATAATGCCGCACTAAAGAACATCAGCAGCGGGGCATAATAGCGGAACTGACCCCACATACCGCCCATCACGGTCAAATCACGCGTATGTAAACGCTCATATATCTGACCACCCATAATGAACAGCGCCGCCGAGCTTAAACCATGCGCCAGCATCTGAATCATCAACCCTTGCAGGCTGAGTAGCGTACCGGCATAAATTGCCAAGACGATAAAGCCCATATGCGAGACACTGGTATAAGCCAATAAACGCTTCATATCGGTCTGCATAAAGGCGAGCCATGCCCCATAAAAGATACCAATCGTACCCAACGTTATCGCAATGGGCGCAAACTCTTGTGAGGCAGCAGGGAATAATGGCAAAACAAAGCGAATCAAACCATAAGCAGCGGTCTTAATCAGCACCCCTGCTAAGTCAACCGAACCTGCCGTTGGTGCTTGCGCATGCGCGTCAGGTAGCCAGCCATGAAACGGAACAATCGGCAATTTGACCGCAAAGCCAATAAAGAAACACAGCATAATGGGATATTCCCATCCACCAAGATTCGTGCCCAATAAATCATTATAATTAAAGCTAAAATTACCGCCATTTTGTGCCTGATTAAACAGCACCAGTAATAAAATACCGATGAGCATAATCAGCCCAGACAGCTGAGTATAAATAAAGAATTTAGTTGCCGCGTATTCTTTGGTCTTGCCGCCCACCACATCATGACCCCAAATGGCAATCAAGAAATAGATAGGAACCAGCATCATCTCCCAAAAGAAGAAGAACAAGAACATATCCAGCGCCATAAAGACACCGATAACGCCGCCTAAACTCCACAATAGGTTAAGATGGAAAAAACCCACCCGACGTTGAATCTCATTCCACGAACACGCCACCGCAGCGATACCGAGCAGACCGGTCAAAGCCACCATTAATAGCGACATACCGTCCATCGCCAAATAAAAGCTAATGCCCAAACTCGGTATCCACGGCACTTCAAATTCAGCAAACCATGGCACCGTCGCCTGTGGTGAAATCACCTGCTCACTCATGCCGCTAAAGTCACCATACTGCCATAATACCAACGATAAGCCGAAGGTCAGTATCATGCCAATTAAGGCAATCCAGCGTGGCAGACGTTTATTGACACGCTCCACCAACCAACACAGCAATCCACTAATAAAGGGAATTGCAATCAATGCTGGCAGCATCCACGTTTGTTGTAACTCTATCATCTTACACCACCGTTATCATTACCAGCACCAGCAATACAGCGACACCCAAGCCAAAGCTTGCAGCATAACCTCGAAGTGACCCTGTTTGCGTTGCAGACAGCATCTTATTACCTGCTTGAGCCAGCATCGGCAATACATTCCACATTCTATCAATGGGATCAGCTTTCAATAAGCGGCCGATAAGTAAAAAGGGTTTTACAAAAACTAAATCGTATAACGCATCAAAGCCCATGCCGTGATAGCACCAATGATATAGCGCCCCACCGATAGCGGATTGCTTAAAGCTTGTCAGCAGGCGACCTTTATTCACCACATATAACAGCGCGGCTAAAATTAAACCTGCCAGCATCGCACCCATGGCGATAAATTCAGCGGTATGCTTGCCTTCAGTGATTTGATTCAGCACCGTAAAGCTCTCAGGCAATACGCCTTGCAGTGGCGGGGTAATCCAAGCGCCCACCGCTGTCGATAGCACTAATAATACGCTAAGCGGTAACCAATAAGACACGCCTGATAATTTATGCGCTGGGGTTTTCTCTTCGCCAAAGAAGATAATCCAAATCATCCGGAAGGTATAAATCGCGGTTAAGAACGCACCGAAGACCCCCATATAAAATAACACCTGATGACCAGTGGCATAAGTCTCCCAAAGAATCGCTTCTTTTGAATAAAAACCAACCGTCACCCAAGGTATCGCCGCTAGCGCGCCACCACCGACGAGATAACACCAAAACACTAGCGGAATCTTTTTGCGCAGACCGCCCATTTTAAAGATGTTTTGTTCATGGTGAACCGCCAATATCACCGCACCTGATGATAGGAATAAAAGGGCTTTAAAAAAGGCATGGGTCATCAAATGAAAGACCGCCCCTTGCCATGCACCAACCCCTAACGCTAAGAACATATAGCCGATTTGACTCATGGTTGAGTAGGCTAAAATACGCTTAATATCGGTTTGCGCCAATGCACAAAATCCTGCAACCACTAGTGTCAACGCCCCGACACCGCCAACCCAATAGAGTAAAATTCCTGGAGTCAGCTCAAACAACGGATGCATACGGGCGATTAAATAAACGCCCGCCGTGACCATAGTCGCCGCGTGAATCAATGCCGAAACCGGCGTGGGACCTGCCATCGCATCCGCCAACCACGTATGTAGCGGTAGCTGCGCTGATTTACCCATCGCCCCACCAACCAACATCATCGTGGTCAGTATCATAACAGGGTCATTGACCGCAAACAGCTCAGGCGCACGGGTGATAATTTCTTGAATATTAAGCGTACCAAATTCACGAAATAATAAAAACAACCCAAACGCCAAGAACACATCACCGACCCGCGTCACGGTAAAGGCTTTCATTGCCGCGCGACCATTGGCGCGGTCATTGAAGTAAAATCCAATGAGCAAGTAAGAACAAATCCCGACGCCTTCCCAACCGAGATATAACAACAGCAAATCATCTGCTAACACCAATAACAACATACTGGCAACGAACAGATTCATATAACTAAAGAAGCGCCCAAAGCCTGACTCACCTTGCATATACCATGCGGCAAATAGATGAATCAAAAAGCCGATGCCCGTCACTACCCCAAGCATCGTTAAGGCTAAGCCATCGAAGCTCAGACCAAAAGTTGGGGCAAAATCACCGACTTGCATCCACGTCCATAGCGGCACAGTCACGACTGTCCCTGCTGGATAAGTGGTCAAAAAAGTAAAGCTGACAAACAGCGTGCACAGTGCCGATAGCGCCATGCTACCCACCCCGACAAACGCGGCTGCCTGTTCAGTCAACCTATCACGCATAAAGGCTAAAATTAAGAAGCCAATGAGCGGGAATATAAAGGTTAATGGTAATAAACTCATGACATCATCCTTTCATCT
>DAIPIF010000068.1:0-9290 GCA_036770925.1 Psychrobacter sp. | reverse complement strand
TACACACTTTCCAGGCGTGCGGTTTCAGCCACTCACCCACTTCACCGTTTTTTGATGGCTTAGTATAGCCGATAGCATATCAAATGTCACGGCTTGAGCGCACTGATTTGCATCAATAGTGATTATCTTTCTTTATTCATCAGCGCCTGCTAGGATAGCGTATCTGTATGACTAAGCATAAATGGTTGAATAATTAATGATAGATTTTGTTAAGCGTAATGCGCATTTTAAAAACCGCTCAAAAAACAGTCCAAAAACGAGTTTTGGGATGCCTATACTCATAGTTATCTTCAGCATATTGGCAATGCCTTTTGCTTACGCTGAGAGCTTGAGCCAGTGTAGCCAGTCCTTTTATGGCGGCGTCTATCCTGAATTTACTAATCCCAATCTCAGTAAAAACAGCCAGTCGCTATGCTTTGATGGCTTTGCCGTGATGCATTCTGCCGTCTCGCGTACGCCGCTGTGGTCGGCTGAGCATCTCACGCGTCAGCGTTTAAATCAGGCAAAAACCATAGATCGTAATGATAGCTTTCATGAAGAGAGTCGTCTGCCGGAGTCGGCACGCGCTAAATTATCCGACTATTCACGCTCAGGTTATGACCGTGGGCATTTAGCGCCCAATGGTGATATGGCAAACCGTAGCCAGCAATACGACAGCTTTAGCCTTGCCAATATCGCCCCGCAGTCGCCGCGTAATAATCGCTATATTTGGCGCAATATTGAGTCTGCCACCCGCTATTTAACTCAGCAATATGGCGAAGTTTATACCATTACAGGCGTCGCTTTTACCGATAAAAAAGTCAAACGTCTGAATAATCGAGTACTGGTACCCAGCCACTTTTTTAAAGCCGTTTATATCCCTGCTATCAATCAAGCGGGCGTCTATTATGCGCCCAATGACGAGTCTGAGCGTATAGAGATTATCAGTATTGATGAGCTGACGCAGCAGACCGGCATTGATGTCTTGCCGGCGCTGGATCGTCAGACGAAGGCGCAAGCACTAGACTTACCCTTAAAGGCAGGCGAGGATTTAAATATACCGGATATACCCAATGAAGAGCCGGAATGGCTGCTATTGGTTATGGCACTTTTTGATTGGCTAGTCGCACAGTTTCGGGCATAGTTTTGGGCGATAAACGCAAGATTTTGACCAACTATTCAGTAAATAAAATCAATACATAGGAGGGTATTATGATTGAACCATTTGCAAATAATCATCAAAGTATGCAAATTGGTGAATTAGTAATTGAAAACCAGACGGATAAAATTATCATTTATGGCGATATTGACTTGCTACTTAATTCCTCAGGATATGCCCAAGCCCAGCAGTTACATGAGCTCACTGGCAAAATTTTGGAGGCGTTTGCCGACCCTACCAAATATAGCAATAATGACAGTGAGTCAAAAACTAAAAGTGACCGGTCAGATGAAGATATAGACAATCCATTTTTGTAAGCATTTGATATAGTACTGTTTTTGTAGAAATAATACTCTATATAAAAAACTACTATACAGCGTCTGATATTGTCTATAATGGAATGAGACAACGCCGATAGCCGTTATTTTAGCCTATATCCAGTAGTTACTACTAACCAATAGTCACTACTAAAGAGATAGGCATACATAAATAGCGACTCATCAGTGACAGGCACTCATCAGCGTTATTATCCTAAAAATGTAGTCATCATTGTATGAAAGGAGTCGATATATGAAACTATTTACTAAAGCTACTTTAGCTGTTGCTGGCATCAGTATGGCAAGTATGGCATTCGCCGCTGACCCACTCGCCAATACCACTTGGCAGACTTTCGATGAAGGTCAACCCAAAGGCGTGGTAAAAATCACTGAGTCCAATGGTGTGCTTACTGGCAAGCTTATCAGTACCGTATCGGATAAAGGTCAAAAGTATGTGGGTACAACCATCATTAGCGGTTTAAAAGCGGATGGCACTGGCAAATATAGTGGCGGTACGATTACAGATCCTGAGAAAAACAAAACCTATCGTCTGACCGCAAGTTTAAGCGGTAGCACCCTAAGCCTCAAAGGTCATTTAGGACCCTTCTCACGCAGTCAAACGTGGAAAAAGAAATAAAATCCTCAGTACCTTATAATACTATTATCTGAGCGATTAGCCGTGCTTTTGTATCAGAACCTACTTTAATAGAACTACTATTAATAGCAGCAATAAGAATCCCGCATGACCTCATGGTGATGCGGGATTTTATGATTTAAGCTATCGGTTATTTACTTTATATTGAATCAAGTCGCTGAGCTTTTAAATTGCATCAGGACCCGTTTCGCCCGTACGAATACGGATGACTTGCTCAAGATTGGTGACAAAGATTTTGCCATCGCCGATTTTGCCCGTGCTCGCTATGCGGGTGATGGCTTCAATTGCGGTATCAACCATCTCATCAACGACCGCCACTTCGACTTTTACTTTGGGTAAAAAATCCACCACATACTCTGCGCCGCGGTATAATTCGGTATGTCCTTTTTGGCGACCAAAGCCTTTGACTTCAGTAACGGTCACCCCTTTGACACCGATATCAGACAGTGCTTCACGCACATCATCGAGCTTAAACGGTTTTAAAATCGCAGTGATTAGCTTCATAAAAAATCCTTATAGGGGTGATGTATGGAGGTCAATACATTCAGACATCACCTGATGACAATAGGCTCTGTAGGGCTTTATTATAACGAATTTTTTTGAGGTTTGGGGCGGTCGTCGAAAGTTGTCGCTCAAGTCTGCCTTATACTTTTGGATATAATAAATAGGGCGTTTTGGTGCTGCTCAGTAGTTTTTTGGTATCACTACCTTTGAGCAGCTCAAGTAAGCGCGATTGCCCAAAAGCGCCGGTCATCAGGAGTCCGATGTCATGCTCACTTTGATAATACTGTAGGGCGGCGGTGACATCGCGGGAGTCGATTAAGGCTTTTTTGCAGTGGATGCCGGCTTGTTTAAGGCGAGCATAGGCTTCTCGCAGCGCGTCGCCATTTTCAAGGTTGTCTTTGGCAACCATGACGATATGAATGCTGAGGGCACGCACCAAAGGCGTTTTGCATAGCCAGTTGAGCATCTTATGGGTGGTGGCACGATTATCAAAGGCAAATAGGGCGGTAGTGGGCGGTAAAAAAGGCGCGTGAGTGACCAGTACAGGGCAGTGGCTCAAGCGAATCAGTTGGCTGAGGGTCGATTTACTGGTGACGTGATGACCAATGACGATGAGTTGTGAGGTTTCATCGACATAATCGATACTCTCATTCATGGGTTCATGTCGGTGTAGGGTATAGACTTTGCGTTTGTGGTGCTGCTGCTCACAATAAGCGGTGGCTTGGTGCAGCAGCAGGCGACCTTGGGCTTTTAGCTCAGAGTTGCCGAGGTGCTCTTGGTTGGTAAATTGGTCGAGTAGGGCGCTTTCATCGTCGATATTGAGGCAGCCTGAATAGTTAACGGCCGCTTTTTGTTGTAGGCTTGGCACAGAATGCAGTAAGCCAATAGGGGCTTGCAAGCGCGCAGATGCCCACATGCTGGCATCCAATACGGCTTGTACATGCTCGGGACAGTCTAGACAAGCAATGACGCTATCGGGTTTTAAGTTACTCATAACAGCACCACCTTATTTTAATAATAACAACAGCACTCCTCAGCTGAGCCTGCTGTTTTTAATCTAGTAAACCAATATCACGGCGGTCATGCACAGAGAAGCGGTCAATGAGGGTGCGGCTGGCGTTATTTAAGCCGACTACTTTGACATCAATACCTTCACGTTGCAAGCGCATGACCAGCTTGTCTAAGGTGTCAACGGCGGTGACATCCCAAAAGTGCGCTTGGCTGACATCAATCTGCACGTTATCGAGCGCCTCTTTGGTATCGAAGCTATCTATAAATTGAGTGGTCGAGGCAAAGAACACTTGCCCTTGTACATAGTAATAACGGGTATTATTACTGTCATCATACTCACTATAAATATTCAGGAATTGCCCGATTTTATTGGCAAAGGCTAAGGCAGATAGCAGCACCCCAACGCCGACACCATAGGCTAAATTATGGGTAAATATGGTGGTCAATACCGTAGCAAGCATGACGATATTAAAGGAGAGAGGATGGGTCTTAAATTCACGAATAGATTGCCAATTAAAAGTGCCAATAGACACCATAATCATCACCGCCACCAATGCTGCCATTGGAATGAGGCGTACCCAATCACTTAAAAATACCACCATAATCAGTAGCACCACGCCCGCTATCAGGGTAGATAAACGCGTGCGTCCACCCGATTTTATGTTAATCATCGATTGACCAATCATCGCACAGCCTGCCATCCCACCAAAAAATCCTGAAACGATATTGGCGATGCCTTGACCGCGACATTCACGGTTTTTATTACTTGGCGTATCGGTCAGCTCATCGACGATAGTGGCGGTCATCATCGACTCCAGTAAACCGACGATAGCCAGCGCGATGGAGTAAGGCGCGATAATGAGTAAGGTATCTAGATTTAAGGGAATATCGGGCAATAAAAACATCGGCAGCGCATCCGGCAACTCACCCATACTGCCGACATTGCGAATGTCTAAATTTAAGTACATCGCCACCGCCGTCAGACCGACGATACAAATCAGCGGTGAGGGGATAAGGCGTCCAATTTTGGGAATGAGTGGAAACAGATAGATAATCGCTAAGCCTGCGGCAGTCATGATATAGACCGTCATACCGACGCGCTCGGTCATTGGATTAAGCTCTGGTAACTGGGCGACAAAGATTAAAATAGCTAAGGCGTTGACAAAACCGATGACCACCGAGCGCGACACAAAGCGCATCAGGTTACCCAGCTTTAAGATGCCCATGATAATCTGAATGCCGCCGCATAATAAAGTGGCGGCGAGCAGATATTGCAACCCGTGTTCGGCAACTAAGTCCACCATCACTAGCGCCATCGCCCCTGTTGCCGCCGAAATCATACCCGGACGACCACCGACGAAGCTAATCACTACTGCGATACAAAAGGAGGCATATAAGCCCACTTTTGGATCGACGCCTGCGATAATAGAGAAGGCTATTGCTTCTGGAATCAAGGCGAGTGCAACCACCAACCCTGATAAAATATCGCCGCGTACATTAGAAAACCACTCATCACGTAAGCTATCAATAAAAGAGGTCATAGGTCAGCTGCATCGGGTAAAAGACAAAAAGTAATCATGACTTATAGGTAGGTTCGGGCGTGTTTGAGCACACAACATGCTAAACTAAAACACGAGATAGACATATCTAAATGGTATTCTAATAAAAGCACTTCCTACCCCTCATTGATTTAAGATAAAATCATGCGCATGATAGCACAAAGCGCCAAAAAACCAGTATCGAAACATGAACGATAGCGTTATGATGCCCAACTACTGATATGCCTCATGAGTATTATAAAAGGAAACACTATGACAAGCCTTGCCGCAGCAGAATCATTCACCCATCAAGACAGAGGTTTGCAAGTGGTGGTCGGCTTAGGGCTGTCAGGGCTATCAGCCGCAGACTACCTCGTTCAGCAAGGTTACCGCGTTGCTGTGACTGATGCCCAAAGTAGCCCTAGACTGGCTGATAAACTACCCGACGCCGTTGTGATTCGTCAGTTTGGGGCGCTGGATGCCGATTTATTGCAGCAAGCGGCGCGGATTATTATTAGCCCCGGTATCGCACTCGATAGCGCGGCACTGCTAAAAGCACGGCAGGCAGGCATTGCTATCGTTAGTGATATTCAGCTATTTTGTGAAGCTTGCCGCGTGCCGATAGTTGCCATTACCGGCTCTAATGCCAAAAGTACGGTGACGACTTTGGTCGGTCAAATGGCAGCTGATGCCGGTATTGAGGTCGGAGTGGGCGGCAATATTGGTGTGCCCGCACTGCATTTATTGAGCAATCCTGCTATGCAATTGGCAGTACTTGAATTGTCCAGTTTTCAGTTAGAGACCGTCAGTAATTTAGGTGCGCAAGTCGCCACCGTGCTCAATATGTCGCCTGACCATCTCGACCGTCATGGGGATATGCTCGGCTATCATCAAGCCAAACATCGCATTTTTCAGGGTGCAAAGTCAGTGGTGATCAATCGTGAAGACGCCTTGACCCACCCTTTAATCGCTGATGATTTACCACAAGTGAGCACCGGTATTCATGCACCCCATGAGGGTCAGTATGGTCTGATTACGGATAGCGCTGATGGGCAGATGTATTTGGCACGGGGTCGCGAGCGTTTATTAGCGGCAGATACATTATTGATTAAAGGTCGTCATAACTTACTCAATGCCCAAGCAGCCTTGGCATTAGGTGAGCTGGCAGGACTGCCGCTTGCCAGTATGCTTGAGACGTTGCAGCAGTTTACAGGGCTTGAGCATCGCTGCCAATATGTGGCGAGCGTGGCTGCTATTGATTATTTTAATGACTCAAAAGGCACCAATATCGGCTCAACCGTCGCCGCAATCGAGGGTTTAGGCGCGGTCTATGCGCCAAAAGATGGCAAGCTACTACTGATTTTGGGAGGTCAAGGTAAAGCGCAGCAATTTGGTGAGCTGACGCCTTTTATTAATCAGTATGTCAGCCAAGTGCTATGTATCGGTGCAGATAGTGCCTTAATTGAGCAGCATTTGCGCGGTGCTAAATTGAGTGATGAGGTGACGCTGCATCAGTGTCAGACCTTAGAGGCTGCATTTGCGACGATTAAGCAGGTGACATCGAGCAGCTTATCGCAAGTCCAAGCGGTGCTATTGTCGCCTGCCTGTGCCAGTCTTGATCAATACACCAGTTATGCTGCGCGCGGTGATGCTTTTACTCAGCTGGTGCAGCAGTGGGCAGCTGACGCTGAATTGACGTGATAGCTTATTGTTTTGCTTAGTAATGACTGCTACTGTCACTCATTATTAGTGCGTGAGTACGTGCTTAAAGCGGTGGCGTTTTATAAACGCTGTGACTTTTATTTGTTAGTGTACTGAAATATTATGGCGTTCTCTTTTCTCTCTAAATCTCATAGCCAGCCCGCGTCTGACAGCCATTTTGAGTCTGATGCTAAGCTATCTCGTATTATGGCGTTCTTACCCAGTGCGCGGGTGACTTTATTATCGAGTGTGGGCTGCATACTGGTATTAAGTTTGCTGATGGTGGCGTCTGCCTCTATTCCTTTTGCGCTCAGTCGCGGGATGACGGAGCTGCATTTTTTTGACAGGCAGCTGTTATATATCATGATTGGACTGGTGGCGGCAGCGTTTGCTTATTTTGTGATACCGCTAAAATTTATTTATCAAACCAAAACCCAAGTGGCGCTGCTGCTGATAACCGGACTGCTGCTGATAGCGGCGCTGTTTGGTACGCCGATTAATGGCTCAAGGCGCTGGTTAAATTTAGGCTTTCTGAATTTTCAGGTTGCTGAGCTGGTCAAGCTGGTGGTGATTTTATTTGTCTCAGACTTTGTGGTACGGCGCTCGTTTGAGGTGCGTAACGGCTGGGATGGTTTTATTCGTATCTCAGTGGTGATGGGTATCTTGACGGTGCTGCTACTGCGTCAGCCTGATTTTGGCTCGCTTGTGGTTATTTTAGGGACAGTATTTGCGATATTTTATATTGCAGGTACGCCTTATAAGCAGGTTTTTGGCTTGGGAGCGGTGGTACTGGCATTAGCGATACCGGGGATTATGTTGGTGCAATATCGTTTGACCCGTGCGCTGTCCTTTTTGGACCCCTTTGATGATATTCAAGATACGGATTATCAGCTGGCGCGTAGCTTGATTGCTTTTGGGCGCGGCGAGTTTTCGGGGGTCGGTTATGGTGAGAGTATCCAAAAACTCTCGCATTTACCTGAGGCGCATACCGATTTTTTATTGGCGATTACCGGTGAGGAGTTGGGCTTTCTTGGGGTTTTTACGATATTGATACTTGAGGCGTTTATCATCGGTAGTGCGATGCGTATCAGCTATACGGCTCTGAAGCGTAAGCAGATGCGTATGAGCTATACCGCGTTTGGTATTGCGGTTATTTTTATTGCGCAAACGATTATTAATGCGGCGATGAATATGGGCGCGATACCGACTAAAGGTTTGACCATGCCGTTCTTTAGTTATGGCGGCTCATCGATGCTCATCAGCCTTGTGATGGTGGCGTTATTGCTGAAGATTTATAAAGAAAGTGCCAGAATTCCGACGGAACAAGGTCGCTATTATTAGCGTCTGTTGAACATGAAATCAATAAAGCTCAGGCACGGTCAAAAGCTGTTTATGCTGCAAAGGCGTATTATCCCACTGGGCAATCGCTTGCGTAAGCATCCGCTCTGGGGTATCTGTATCGACCGCCGGCTGCTGCAATAGCGCAAGCGCGATTGTTAACAATTGGCTTGGCTGGCGAGTATCAATAGGCTGGGCAAGGTTTTGTTTAGACAGCTTTTGCCCATCAGCATGACATATCAGCGGCAAGTGATACCAATAATCAACGGCAGGCAAACGTGCCGCTTGTAGGATAGCGATTTGCGCGCCCGTCATTGGCAAAATATCCAAGCCGCGCATGATATGAGTGATATTCTGCAAACCATCATCGATACTCGCCGCCAAGATATAATTAATCATCCCATCTTGGCGACGCACCACCATATCCCCCAACGTCTGCTGCGGATTTTGCCACTGCATCCCCTGAATCCCATCATAAAATCCAGTCGTATAATCAGGCAAAGCGATACGCAGCTTATGTTGCTGTTTATCCAAAGCCGCACCGAGACAACAGCGCGGATAAATTTGTCTCTCAGGTAACAGGCTATTTTTTGAGGCAAGGATTCTCTTATCTCTAGCCTCTTGCTGCTGCCAATAATCGGCTAATGTTTTGCGTGAACACTGACAGCCATAAGTGAATGGTGCTAGCACTGAGGACAGATACTCATTATAAATATCAATACGCTCGGACTGATATAACACATCGCCATCCCAGTGCAGTGCTAGCGCCTCTAAATCCATCAGTATTTGCTCACTGAATTGCCTATCACAGCGGGTCATATCGGTATCCTCGATACGTAAGCGCCAGTCGCCACCGAGGGATTTGATATGGCAATAACTGGCGAGTGCCGTCGTCAGTGAGCCCAGATGTAATTCACCCGTAGGCGAGGGAGCAAAGCGTCCAATCGGGCGCGTCTTACAGAGTGGGCTTGTAGATAATGAGGGCTGAGTAGTGATAAGCGTCACGCGATAGATGTCAGAAAATGAGCTGATAATTTTGACTTCCTCCCCTCCCTAAAGCGAGGGGATTCCTACAGCTAGACGGTCAA
>DAIPIF010000067.1:0-9296 GCA_036770925.1 Psychrobacter sp. | reverse complement strand
TGCGTGAGATTATGACCCCGCGCCCGCAAGTGATTGGCTTGCATGAGAGCACCAGTCTCAAAGAGGTCATGGATATTATTCTCGAAACCACTCATTCGCGTTATCCTGTCTTTGATAGTGAGGATGATGATGCGGTGATTGGTATTTTACTTGCCAAAGATTTGATTCCGCTGCTCGTCTATATGGTACGCAATGAAGACGATAAAATAGCGAGCAAACGTCTCAGAGATTTGGTGCGTCAGCCGTTATATATCAGTGAATCGGCGCGTTCTGATACCTTGCTGCGTTCTTTGCAGCGTACCCAAGTGCATATGGCGATTGTGGTCGATGAGTTTGGCAGTTTTGCGGGTGTGGTCACCATGGAGGACTTGCTAGAGGAAATCGTCGGCGATATCGTCGATGAGCATGATGACTTTGACGAAGACAGTGATATTAACAACATTGTCATCCATCCTGAAAAACCCAATACCTGGTGCGTCCAAGCCTCGACGGTGATTGAGGACTGTAATGATGAGCTTGGCAGCCAGTTTGATGACACCGATGTCGATACGATGGGTGGTTTGGTGATGCAAGCGCTGGGCTATGTCAGTGATTTGGAAGGTGAAAGCGTCAATATTGATGACTGGAAAATCACCGTGACCGATGTAGAGGGACGCTTTATCCATGATTTGGAGGTGACCAAAATTGGGCCTAAACCTCAATTATTAATAGGCAGTCACTAATCAGGGCTTTATACGCCCTCTCATCCTGCGATAAAATATAAAAAACACGATTGCGGTCGTGTTTTCTGTTTTTATGATGACAGACTGGTATCATAGGCACGTTTTATTTTGTAGATGCTGTTAGCTGTAGTTTATTAAAACGCTGCAAATAAATATTCCTTTAGCTTTGAGATATGTCGTTTTGGATACCTGATATGCGCCTGTCAACTGTAGATTTACAAAAGCGTCTGAATCTTAACAAGCCCAAAAAAATGCCGTTTTGGCTCACCCTTGTCAGTGCTTGGCTGGCAGGAGCGATGTTTTTATTTGCCCTAGCACCTTACGGAATTTGGTTTCTAGCGCTGTTATCGCCTGCGATTTTATATGCCTTATTGATGCCAGATATGAGCGGCAAACGCGCTTTTATCATTGGCGAAGCTTATGGCATGGGGCTGTGGTGCGTCGGTGCTTTTTGGCTATTTACCTCTATCAATGATTATAGCGACACGCCATCATGGCTGGCGCTGATTCTCATTGGGCTCATGGGTTTGGGCATGGGGCTATTTCACGGCTTTTTGGCGTTGCTATTTAATCGCATGGTTGGACGTCAGCCTTTTGCTTTTGCGGCGCTGTGGATACTGCAAGAGTGGATGAAAACGTGGCTATTCACCGGTTTCCCATGGTTATTCGTCGGTTATGCGTTTACGGAGCAATATTGGCTGTCCTCACTCGCCCCTGTGGCTGGGGTGTTTGCGGTGTCTTTTGTTGCGGTGCTTTTGGCAGCCAGTCTCGTTGAATTATTCCGTCGGCGTGGCGGTTATTTTATCGCCTCCGCGGCGTTATTAATGATCAGCACGGCGCTGTGGCTGATTAATCCGCAGTGGACGAAGCCCAAAGGCACGCCTGATTTATCGGTGTCACTCATTCAAGGTAATATCCCGCAGGATTTAAAGTGGCTGACTGAGTTTCAGGTCGAAACGCTAAAAATTTATGCAACCCTCACTCGTGATGAGTGGGAGCGTGATATCGTCCTGTGGCCTGAGTCATCCATTCCTATGTTTCAGACCGAAGCGGTGGGTTTTATCAGTGAGATGGTAAAAATCGCCAAAGAAACCAATACCACTTGGATTACCGGTATTCCTTATAAAGATGAGGCGGCTTATAATCCCAGCACCGATAAGTATCCGCCGTTTTATAATAGCGTCATTGCGCTTGGTGCTGATGCCGAAGGTCTGTATAAAAAGCAGCGTTTAGTGCCTTTTGGAGAGTATATTCCGTTTGAGGGTATGCTCGATATTTTGCCCAGTTTGGCAGGCAGTCAAGATATATTAAGCTATAGCCGCGGTAGCAGTGAGCAATCGCCGCTAAAAGTACGCGGGCATAATTTGGGTGCTGCCGTCTGTTATGAAGTGGCGTATCCAGATACCACTCGCCGCAACGCTATAGGCACCGACTTTTTATTGACGATTTCTAACGATGCATGGTTTGGCACTTCAGCTGGACCATTACAGCATTTACAAATGGTACAGATGCGCGCGCTTGAAAATGGGCGCTGGTTTATGCGCGCAACCAATACGGGAGTGACCGCTATTATTGACCACCAAGGTCGTATTGTGAAGCGCGCGCCGCAGTTTGAGCGTACGGTTTTACGCGGCGACATTCAGGCGCGCGTCGGTAGCACGCCCTTTATGCGCTTTGGTCATTATCCGATACTGATTATGATTGCGCTTTTGCTGCTCTTAAGCTATCTTGGCAAACGAGCGAACACTCGGGCGCGTTTAGGCAAATAAAGTGCAGGATTAAGGTGGTCAATACTAATCTTTAATAATAACCCCCTTAAATCGTTAAGGGTTTTAACAAATCGGTATAAATTGCGATATAATAGCCTAATATTTTAAACGTTTTTTGTGCAGGGTGGACAAGGTATGTCAGAAGATATCAGCAACAACAACCCCAAAAAAGAGTTTTTATTTGCCTTAATGGGAATAGGCTTGTTTTTAGGAATTGTATTACTTATCGGTATTTCCGGCTTTTTGCGCCCCGCAGGTCAGCATATTAGCGCTGAACCTACGGAAGTGACCGCTGCCACTGATGAGGCAGAAGCTATCAGTGCAGAGGATACCGCAACAGCCGCGGCAGAGGCAACGGCAACTGAGGACACAGCCGCAGCAACAGTCGCTGATACCACAGCGCCAGTGACGGATGATGTGGCAGTGGCTACGGATTCTGCCACAGCAAGTGCAGAGGATACGGTCAGTCAGGTGGCGGTTGCTGAAGCTGAGGTCACTACTGAACCAGCCGAGGACACTGCAGCAGCGAGCGCTGAAGATACGGCAATAGCACAATAAGCCGTTCAAAAGCCGTCGGTCGTGATGGGTGATAGCGCAAAGTAAATAGAGGGGGGGGATTATGCTGGTAATAATCGCCCTTAAACTCTTGTCTAAACATATAAATAGGTGAGTTATGGCAGATGCAAGCCAAAACAACCCCAAAAAAGAGTTTTTATTCGCCTTAATTGGTGTGGGTTTGTTTTTAGGAATTGTATTACTTATTGGTATTTCTGGCTTTTTGCGCCCCGCAGCTCAACATATCACAGTAGAAGTGCTTGCTGATAAAGAGGTTGTGGCAAGCCTAGCCGTCACATCTGCCGCCACTACCGCTATAGCGGAGACAGAGACGCAAGCGTAAGCTCTATTGTAAGCGTGCATGATGAATCTAGGGGTGAGCACCAAGCGCTTATCTGCTAAATGTAAAGCACCTGTTTATTATTAAAAGCACCGGTCTATTATTAATAGACTGGTGCTTTTTTCATTTGTTTTCTAGTCATTAGCCACCATCAAGGCATGCTACCATAGAGGTCATTCACTGGTAATATTATCTATCATACTATTTAAATACTAAAATAATATATAACAAGAGGTTCTATGTCACTGCAAATGAGTCCATCCAAAACAATTACTGCCTCGAAACAGCCTATCAAGCAGCGTATTGCTGATTTACGTGTGGCACTAGCAACCCAGCATCTCAGTGCTATTATTGTGCCCACCGCTGATCCACATTTATCAGAATATCTGCCTGAATATTGGCAAACTCGTGAATGGTTATCAGGTTTTACAGGGTCGGCAGGTACCTTGGTTATCACCGCTGACTTTGCAGGGCTGTGGGCGGACAGTCGTTATTGGGTACAAGGCGCGGAGCAATTGGCAGATACGGGTATCGAGCTGCAAAAATTGGCACAAAATGAGCCCACTCATATCGACTGGCTAGCGGCGCGTTTGCAGGAGGGCGATAGCGTGGCAGTTGATGGCGATGTCTTATCTATCGCGGAACAAGAGCGCCTATTACAAGCGTTTAATGCTCATGATATTACCCTGATTACTGATCGCGATGTGATTCGTGAGGTTTGGGCAAATCGCCCCGCGCTACCTAGTGCGCCCGTTTATGCACATCATTCTGACTTTGTTGCGCAGTCTGCCCGCTCAAAACTGGCGGCAGTGAGAGAGGGTATGCGAGCGTCAGGGGCAACGCATCATTTATTATCAAGCTTAGATGATATCGCTTGGCTGACTAATTTACGCGGCGCAGATGTCGATTATAATCCGATATTTTTAGCACATATGCTGATTGATGCACAAACCGCGACGTTATTTGTGGATAAGCAAAAGATAAGTACGGAAATTAAAGACAATTTGCAAGATAGTGGTATTAGCCTTGCTGATTATGAGACGATAGCAGACGCGCTTGCCGCCTTAGGTGCTGATGCTTTATTGTTATTAGACCCTCATAAAGTAGCCGTAGGTACGCTATCTACAATCGCTGAAGGCGTGAGTTTTATTGAACAGACCGCACCAAGCACTATGCTGAAATCTATCAAATCTGCTGCTGATATCGACCACATTCGCGAGGCAATGCGTCAAGATGGGGCAGCGCTGTGTGAGTTTTTTGCAAGCTTTGAGCAGCGTTTGGCGGCAGGGGAGCGTTTGAGTGAGCTGGATGTGGATAGTATGCTGATTGCGGTGCGTAGTCAGCAGCCGCATTATGTGTCGCCCAGTTTTCCGACCATTGCAGGTTTTAATGAAAATGGTGCGCTGCCGCATTATCGAGCCACCGAAGAGAGCTTTAGTTACCTTGAGGTCGCTGAGGGCGAGGGCGGTTTGCTATTAATTGATTCAGGTGCCCAATATCAAAACGGCACCACTGATATTACTCGAGTCGTGGGTATCGGGCAGGTCAGTGCCGCGCAAAAATGCGATTTTACCTTAGTGCTCAAAGCCCATATTGCGCTCGCCCGCGCCTGTTTTCCTGAAGGTATTAGCGCCCCTGCCATTGATGCCATTTGCCGCGCGCCTTTATGGCAAATGCAAATGGACTATGGGCATGGCACCGGTCATGGGGTCGGCTATTTTTTAAATGTCCATGAAGGTCCGCAAGGCATCTCTTATAATGCCAGTAATACCAAAGAGCGCGCGATGAGAGCGGGGATGATTACCAGTAATGAGCCGGGTTTGTATCGCGAGGGCAAGTGGGGTATTCGTATCGAGAACTTAGTGGTAAATACGCCAGTGACCAGTCCAACAGAAACGGAGTTTGGTGACTTTTTGCAGTTTGAGACGGTGACGTATTGTCCGATTGATACGCGCCTGATTGAGTTGTCATTATTAGATTCAGCCGAGATAACGTGGTTAAATAATTATCACCGCCAAGTCTATACTGAGCTACAAAGTCGGGTTAAAGGCGCGGCGCTTGAGTGGCTCACCGAGCGTACGCAGGCTATTTAATAGCCAAACTTAATGGCTATGGTCTGACTAAAAAAGCGTCTCGTGATTTACGGGACGCTTTTTTATGTTAGGGGCAGTTATTTACTATCATGAGGATTATTATTTATCCATTTTTTGTTGGTGTTCCGCTAGCTTTTGACTGATTTCTGCGCGCAACCACGATTTTAAATCTTCTGAGAGTTGTGCCATTTGCTCACTTAAATAGTCGTCTATATGCCGGCTTAACTCATTGATGAGCTGTTCATGAGTGCTACTTAAAGGGCTGTTTTTTAAGGCGGTACTGACTGTTGCACCTTTTTCAGCGCTGTTTTTGGCACTGGCTTCTGGTTTAATTTCTGTGGTATTGGTATTGGTATTGGTATTGGTATTGGTATTGGTAGTTGGGCTATGAGGCTGACTATCCGCATTTTTATGATTGCTATGGTGACTACTGTTATCACTATCACTATTATTACCAATACCACTATCAATACTACGACTATCAAGGTTATCAGTAGGCGCCGTGCTTGAGGCGGTAGGGCTTATAGTAGCCGCTAAAGGAGGTGCTTTTTTGGCTGGCGGCTGTTTTTTTATGGCGGGTTGGCTGACTTTTTTGCCTTGATATAAATCATCAAGATGAGTGTCAAGGTCGTCCGTACTAAAATCAAAATTCTCAAACGTCGCATCCGTTTGCAAAAAATCTATAATATCGGTTAATTCTTGTACAAGCGCGGCTTGTACTGGCTGCGGGGTATGCATCCAATGCTTATAAAACTCATGAGAAAACGAGACGCTTGACATAGTAGATTCCATAACATTATAAAAATGACCCCCTATCATACGCAAGTAGGATAAGGGGCTGCAAGAGGACAAACGTACGAATTTATGACCAACGGGCAAATATTAATGAGCCGTTAGTGCCGCCAAAGCCAAAGCTATTCGATACGGCATAATTGAGGTTGTCAACTTTACGGGATTTATTTGCCACATAATCAAGGTTACAGTTGTCCTCGATATTATCTAGATTGATGGTGGGTGGTACGTGCTGATGCTGCAGCGCAAGGACGGTAAATATCGCCTCGATACCGCCTGCGGCACCCAATAAGTGACCGGTCATGGATTTGGTAGAGCTGACCAAAATACGGTCTTTCACGGCTGCAAAGACGGTTTCAATCGCGATAGATTCAGCGACATCACCGGCAGGCGTGCTCGTGCCATGGGCATTGACATAACCGACTGCTGCGGCATCGATACCGGCATCATCAATGGCATTTTGCATGGCACGTGCGGCGCCGCGACCGTCTTCTGGCGGCGCTGTGATGTGGCTGGCATCATCACTCATTCCGAAACCGACCATTTCTGCCAGTATCGTCGCACCGCGGGCTTTGGCGTGAGCCAAGCTCTCAAGTACCATGACGCCAGCGCCATCCCCAAGTACAAAACCATCACGCTCTTTATCAAAAGGACGTGAGGCGCGGGTCGGCTCATCATTGCGGGTAGAGAGGGCGTGCATCGCTGCAAACCCTGACATACCAAGTGGGCTTGAGCCTTTTTCGCTACCACCGGCAACCATCACATCAGCGTCGCCATAAGCAATCAGCCGAGCTGCCAATCCAATAGCATGAGTGGCGGTGGTGCAGGCGGTTGCGGTGGCGAGGTTAGGACCTTTGAGTTTGTGCTTAATCGCCACCAAACCTGCTGCCATATTAGCAATAGAGCCGGGTATAATAAAAGGCGAGACTTTTTTCGGACCCTTATCATTAAGCGTCGCACAGCTGTCTTCGATGGTCTGAATACCGCCAATGCCTGAGCCTAAAATAACCCCAAAGCGCTCTTGGTCGACATTTTTTACCGGTGCATCGTCAGCGCTGACGTCGTCAGTATAACCCGCGTGATGCAGTGCCATAGAGGTGGCGGCGACGGCGTAATGCATAAATGTATCATAACGACGGGCGTCTTTGGCGCTCATGTATTTTTTGACGTCAAAATCCTTTACTACCCCAGCGATTTGTGAGCGGTAATCACTGGCATCAAAATGCTCAATCTTGGTAATACCACTTTCACCGTTTAATAGTCGTGTCCATGTGCTCTCAACATCTAGCCCCAATGGAGTGACCGCGCCCATACCAGTGACCACCACGCGCGTCTCATCAGAGCGTTCATAGTGTGGCGGTTTTTGACGTTTTTTTGCTGTTGATGGATGATTGGATGCTGCACTATCATGTTGGCTCATGTGATATATCCTATATTTATGACCGTCCTAAACAGACAGTTTTGCTTATTTCATATGGCTATGACACAGTAATATTACGGTATTTATAGCCTTATGTGCATATTTTAGCAACTATTATAAAACACATCAGCTTACAACTGTAAACTTAAAGCCATTATATGCATCTGATAATAAAGGCGCATCCCTATATTACCCTATGCAAAACAAACTTGTCCCAATACTACCCCTTTACTCGCACCAGTCACCGCAGGCAAGTTACCGGTTTCACCCATTAACGTTTGCCGTGCCAACCATGCAAAAGCAACCGCTTCCATCCATGTTGGCTCAAGTCCTAAAGCGCTAGTCGTCTCCACCACACAATGGGGCAGATGCGCTTGCAAACGCTGCATCAGATAATCATTTAGCGCCCCGCCGCCGCAAACATAAACGGCACTTTTGTTATTATTCTCGTTCTCATTTTCTATAAATTGACTGATTTGGGCACTGGCACTTATCGCTGTCAGCTCAGCAAGCGTTGCTTGTACATCGGCTGACGAATAGCGAATATGGGCTGAGGTTTTATCAAAGCTTTGTAGCTCGTTTTGTAGCCATGTTAAATTAAAATCCTCACGCCCCGTACTTTTTGGATAAGCACGGCTAAAAAAAGCATGTTCCAATAACTGATTTAGTAACGGCTCAACCACTTGACCTGATTGCGCCCACGCTCCGCTTGCGTCATAGGTTTTATTGGTATGCTGCATCGTCCATGCATCAAGTAATAAATTGGCAGGACCCGTATCATAACCAATAACAGGACTGTCTTCACCAGAATTAGAATGAGCGGGCAAGACGGTGATATTGGCAATACCGCCCAAGTTCAATAGCACCCGCGTGCTATCAGGCGTGGCAAATAAAGCCTGATGAAAGGCAGGAACCAAAGGCGCACCTTGACCACCGACTGCCATATCACGGCGGCGGAAATCACTGACGACGCTAATGCCAGTACGCTCAGCGATGATATTGGCATCGAGCAATTGTAAGCTAAAGCCCATTTGCGGACGATGGCGCACCGTTTGCCCATGACAGCCAATCGCTAGCACCGACTCCACCTCAGTATTGGATTGCTGTAATAACGTATTCACTACGTCGCTGGCAAATTCAGCATAGGCTTTACTTGCCCAACCGAACCAGTCTAATTCGCTATTAGGTTCCCCCATTGTGGGTATTAATTCTTGGATACCATTGGGCTGACATAACGCCAATAACACCTCACGCAGGCGCGGCGGGAAGTCCTGACTAAGCGTTGCTAACAGGCGCATGGGTTGCTGAGTATTTGTCTCAGCACGACTATCATGACTAAATTGACAAAGCACCGCATCCATACCATCTAAGCTAGTGCCAGACATCATGCCGATATATAAACCATCATCGAAGTTTTCGAAAACCGTTTGCTCCAGTGCATCAGTCAAGGTGGCATAATTTAAGTCATCAAGATGCGCTAAGCTATTTTCTAGAGCGTCATCTAAAGTATGGTCTAAAATGTTGTCTAAACCATTATCATCATTTATAGTTGAATGAGTATTATCATTAGTATCAGCAATCGATGCAGGGTTGGTCATGGCAATT
>DAIPIF010000066.1:0-9324 GCA_036770925.1 Psychrobacter sp. | reverse complement strand
TGACAGCCATTTCATCTTTGGCGATGTGGCGACCGCTTGTATCGTTGAGGATTTGGACACGCCTAAAGGCTATGAGATTTTGAACGCAAAATTATTTACCCAGTTCTCAACCAATATCAAAAACGAATACGGCTTTATGGATCGCTCGGAGTTTTTGGCGGCACAAACGCAAATGTACCCTGATATTAAAGAGCCGGTGACGGATAAGCTGTTTTTGCAAAACGGTCGTAAAGTATTCCGTGAAGTTTGCCCCAAAGTATCTGAGATTATTCTTGCGCATTTAAAAGAAAATGAGATAGCGCCTGCTGATGTTAAAATGATGTGGCTCCACCAAGCCAATGCCAATATGCTCGATTTAATCTTGCGTACGGTCATGGGTAAAGAGGCGGATAAAGCCATTGTGCCAAGCGTCATCGCTGAATTCGCCAATACCAGCTCGTCAAGCCCGATGGTGGTCTTCCATCGTTATAAAGACAGCTTAGCCTCAGGCGATTTGGGCGTGATTTGCTCATTTGGTGCCGGTTACTCTATCGGCTCGGTATTGGTACGCAAGGTTTAATTTTTCACATTAGAGATTTTTAATCGGATAAACAAATAGCTAAGAGTACTCTTGGCTATTTTTTTGGCTAAATTTCGATAAGTTTGCCGATATAACACGAAGATTACGCAGTGGTTTTAATTTAACTGCAAAAATTTGCTATAATCAACGTCTTATTCCCATTATTTAGAAAACCTTGTTATGAAAGAATCCTTGCGCTTGCGCTTAGACCAAATGGTTGACCGTTTCGAGGAGGTCACCGCCTTATTGTCCGACCCTAGCGTCATCAGCGATAATAATACCTTCCGTGCGCTGTCCGTTGAGCACAGTGATTTGATGGATATTACTACTTTGTGGTTGAATTATGGTCGCGCCGAAGCCGATCAAGCCGACGCTGAGAGTATGCTTGATGATGCATCAGACCCTGATATGAAAGAGATGATGCAGGAGGAGATTGATAACGCGCGCGCCGCCATCACTGCGATGGAAGAAGAGCTTAACGTGATGATGCTGCCAAAAGATCCTAACGATAAAGTGCCGGCGTTTTTGGAGATTCGCGCAGGTACAGGTGGCGATGAAGCCGCGATATTCTCAGGTGACTTGTTCCGTATGTACCAAAAATACGCGCAGACCCAAGGCTGGACAATAGAGATATTATCCGCCAATGAGGGCGAGCATGGCGGCTATAAAGAAATCATCAGCCGCATCTCGGGTAATAGCGTCTATGGTCGCCTAAAGTTTGAGTCCGGTGCACACCGTGTGCAGCGGGTGCCCGAAACCGAAAGCCAAGGACGCGTGCATACTTCAGCCTGCACCGTGGCGGTGATGCCTGAAGTTGAGATTGATGATAGCGTCGATCTCAATCCTGCAGATATAAAAATGGATACCTTTCGCTCAAGTGGCGCCGGTGGTCAGCATGTCAACACCACAGATTCTGCCGTACGCTTGACTCACATCCCAACAGGGACTGTGGTAGAGTGTCAGCAAGAGCGCAGTCAGCATAAAAACCGTGATAAAGCGATGAAAATGCTGGTCTCCAAAATCCAACAAGCCAAAGTACAAGCGCAAGTCGATGTGGCGGACTCTATTCGCCGTGACCTCGTCGGTAGTGGTGACCGTAGTGAGCGTATTCGTACTTATAATTTCCCGCAAGGGCGCATGACCGATCACCGTATTAATCTGACGTTATATAAGCTTGATTCGGTTATGGAAGGTGATTTGGATGAGCTGCTTGACGCGCTATTACGTGAGCACCAAGCCGATTTGATGGCAAGTATTGGCGGCAATGACTGATTATTTAGCCATTTTATAACGTCCAATATTTTTTAATAGTGACGTTTTGTCATTCACTCATGCCATAATAAAAACTGTCAGTGATTTTGTAATATGTGTCGTTAATAGTTACCGTGTGCATTTAATTATCCAACCATTTTGAGAATTTTATGTCAAAGCCCAACCAAAATAATCCAGAACAAGCCCCAACTTTAGAAGAAGCCAATGAGCTTATCGCGCAGCTGCAAGCCAAGCTTGATGCTATCGCCGCTTCAGGTAAACAGCCTTATCCCAATCATTTTAAGCGCACCGATTATGCGCAGGATTTGCAAACGGCATTTGAAGGCATCTCTAAGCAAGAAATCGAAGAAAAAGCGGCAAATGGCGAAAAAACTCAAGTCAATGTCGCAGGACGCGTGATGCTTAATCGCGGCGCATTTATTGTTATCCAAGATATGACCAGCCGCATTCAGCTTTATGTCGCACGTAAAGAGCTGGATGAAGAGACGCTGGCGAGTATCAAATCGCTTGATTTGGGCGATATCGTTGGGGTATCAGGCTATATTGGTCGTTCAGGCAAAGGTGATTTATACGTCCATATTGAAGACTTTAATCTACTGACTAAGTCGCTGCGCCCGATGCCCAATAAGTTTCATGGCTTAGCCGATATTGAAGCGCGTTATCGCAATCGTCATCTGGATTTGATGACCAATGAGAGCACGCGTGACGTTTTTGTCATTCGCAGTCAAGTGATTAGTGGCATCCGCAAATTTATGCTGAACGAGCGTTTTATGGAAGTAGAAACGCCAATGATGCACCCTATCCCTGGTGGCGCGGTGGCACGTCCTTTTGTGACGCATCATAATGCACTGGATATGCCGTTATATCTGCGTATTGCGCCAGAATTATACTTAAAGCGTTTGGTGATTGGTGGCTTTGAGAAGGTATTTGAGATTAACCGTAGTTTCCGTAACGAAGGTATCTCAACCCGCCATAATCCTGAATTTACCATGATTGAATTTTATCAAGCGTATGCGGACTATCACGATTTAATGGATTTGACCGAACGCTTATTTAATGAATTAGCGACTGATATTTTGGGCAGCACTGAGATTACCTATCAAGAAGAGGCCATCAGTCTAAAAGCACCGTTTGCGCGCATAACGATGACTGAGGCTATCGAAAAATATGCTGAAGACTTTGATATGTCACGTATTGATGATCGAGAATACTTAGCTGATTATGTCGTTAATACGCTCAAGCAGCCCGTCAACGATGTGTTTGGGGTGGGTAAGTTGGTCACCATCATCTTCGAGGAGACTGCTGAACATCAATTGCGCCAGCCAACCTTTATCACAGAATATCCTGCTGAAACCTCGCCACTTGCGCGCCGCAATGATGATAATCCTGAGATTACCGATCGCTTTGAGCTGTTCATTGGTGGTCGTGAATTGGCTAATGGTTTTAGTGAGCTCAATGACCCTGCTGATCAAGCAGAGCGTTTCCGTGGTCAAGTCGCCGAAAAAGACGCGGGTGACATGGAAGCCATGCACTTCGATGAAGATTATATCGAAGCGCTAGCGTATGGGTTGCCGCCAACGGCTGGCGAGGGTATTGGTATCGACCGCTTAGTGATGTTATTTAGTGACTCTGCCAGTATTCGCGATGTGATTTTATTCCCGCACATGCGCCGTAAAGTCGATGCGCAATAAGTTACCCATTATTACTTGATAAAAAGGTAGCCTCTACCGATAAGCAACAAGCCAGACGAATGCGCTGGCTTTTTGCTATAATAGACCCTCAAAAAACACCCCGAATATTAATAATAAATTGCCAAAGTGGATAGCTATGTCGCAGCAATATCAAGTTCTCGCGCGTAAATACCGCCCCAAAAACTTCCATGAGCTGATTGGGCAAACGCACGTCTCGCAAGCGCTGATTAATGCGATTGATTACAATCGTTTGCATCATGCGTACCTGTTTACGGGTACGCGCGGCGTTGGTAAGACCACCATTGCGCGTATTCTGTCCAAATGCCTGAACTGTGATACCGGTATTACTAGCACACCTTGCGGCGTCTGTGGTAACTGTGTGGCGATTGATGAAGGGCGTTTTATTGACCTCATTGAGATTGATGCCGCCTCACGTACCAAAGTTGAGGACACCCGCGAGCTATTAGATAATGTCCCTTATGCCCCAAGCCAAGGTCGTTATAAAGTGTACCTGATTGATGAGGTGCACATGCTATCGACGCACAGCTTTAACGCGCTGCTCAAAACCTTAGAAGAGCCGCCTGAACACGTCAAATTTTTATTAGCAACCACTGATCCCCAAAAGCTGCCGATTACCATTATCTCGCGCTGTTTGCAATTTGTGCTGCGCCCACTGCCGCAAACTTTGCTCAGTGAGCATCTGGCAAACGTTTTAACTCAAGAAAACATCACTTATACTCAGCCTGCGCTTTGGCAGTTGGCAAGTGCCGCTAAGGGTTCAGTGCGTGACGCCTTATCCTTGACCGACCAAGCGATTGCGTTTGGTCAAGGCGCGCTTGATGATGCCACGGTCAATAGCATGCTCGGCTTGATTGATGCCGCCGATTTAGTACGTTTGCTTACCGATATTTATAACCATGACAAACCTGCGGTAGCGGCTCATATTGAGCAAATGCGCGCACAAATGGTCGATGCCTCTAGCATGTTTGATGGGCTTGCCGAGCTGCTGCACCAATTGGCGCTCACGCAACTGCTGCCGCAAGTGGCATTAAACGTCAATGCAGCGCAAGCGCAAAATATCACCATATTGGCACAGCATATCAGCCCTGAGGTGTTGCAGCTGTATTATGAGATTGTGGTACAAGCGCGTGAAGGTATCAAGCTTGCCAGTACGCCCATGCAAGCGCTTGAGATGTGCATCCTGCGCCTATTGGCATTTCGTCCGTTGCCTGTTGATGAGATATTAGCCCCTGTAGCAACAGATATTAGCGCTCCGTTAAATAATATAAATTCAGCGCAGCACGTCGCAACTTTACCGGAGCCGCAGTCGTATTATATTGATAATATTGCTGATAATAAAAATGCTGATAGCAATGCTGAAGCTAATGATAATAGTACGATTCAATATCAACAAATGATGGGTAGTGAGTCCTACTTAGCAGACAAACCTACTTTACCTGACACGATAGCAGTTACTAAAGCTAGTGATTATTCAGCAGTTGAGCCAAAAGTTGAGCCAAAAGTTGAGCCAAAAGTTGAGCCAAAAGTTGAGCCAAGTGTAAATGATTCTCAATCACCATCGCTGCCTGATGATCCGCGCAGCTTACTGCGTTGCGCGCCGCAACAGCTCACTGGCGAGTGGACGCCTGAGAAATGGGATTATTGGCTACAAACGGCACGTGACGCTGGCGAGTTAGCGGCTGATGAGCTAGCGCTAGCACGTCAAGGCATGATGAGCGGTATGTGTGATGGCAACGCCGTATTTATGACCAGTGTCGATAGCAAACATCTACAAGTCACTTTTCAGCAGCTCGCCGAAAAACTGAAGCAGCAGTTTACCCAAGCAGACATTGACCTGCAGATTGATAGCAGTGTCAGCCAATCCGACAATAAAACACCTGAACGCCGCCAAAAAATGCGTTTACAGCAAGCGACTGAGGTTGCGCAAACGCGGTTATCACAATCGCCAGTGATGCAATATTTAAGGGAACGTGGCGAGGGTAAAATGGGTAACGTAAAGCTGATTTAGTAGATATGAATTCAAAGCCTGTTTTTTAAGAGATTTTTATCAATAGTCGCGTTGCTTAACTTATTCAGTGCTGAAGCAAGCACTATTATATTAATATTATTAATTTTTACTTAAGAGTCACTGTCATTGTAGGGCTAATTAACCCTACAACATAAAACAGAATCCGTTATAATGGTTAAGTTTTATTAATAACAAAAAGTAATTTTAGGTGAGAGTATGTTAGATAATTTACGCGGTATGGCCGTGTTCGCCAGTGTGGTCGGACACGGCTCTTTTAGTGGTTCAGCTCGTGAACTTGGCATCACAACCAGTGCTGTCAGTCAGCAAATTCGCTCCTTAGAAAATGAGCTGGGGGTTGTGCTATTGCATCGCTCCACTCGTAAACTGAGCTTAACTGAAGCGGGTGCCAGCTTCTATGAAGCCGCCAAAGATGTGGTTAGTGCCGCTGAACAAGGGCGAATAAAAGTCAATCAGTTGCGTGATGAGCTAGCAGGTAGCTTGCGTATCGCCACCACTCCTGAGCTGGGTGTCAATCACATCTTGCCTGCGCTATCGACGTGGATGGCAGCGCACGATGATTTGAGTATCACTTATTTGGCAGATAATCATTATGTTGATATGATTGATGAGCGCATTGATATTGCCATTCGCATGAGTCCAAATATCAACGATTCTACATTGAGTAGTCATCCGCTCACTGACGTACGGCAAGTATTGGTCGCCTCGCCGCAGTATTTGCGTCTGCATTCCAAAATAGAGATGCCCAAAGACTTGGCAAATCATCAGCTTATCTGTATTGAGATTATGAAAGATGCCAATCAGATAGACTTTATCCAGACTGAAACGAGCAAAAAATCCCGCATAAAAATGACCTCACGTATCCATACCAATAATGTCTTTATGGCGACGACGTTAGCCAAAGAAGGGCATGGCTTGCTGCGCATTATGGAGATGGATATCAAAAAAGAGCTGGAAAAAGGCGAGTTGGTTGAAGTGCTAACGGGTTATAATTTGCCCAGTTTTGTATTATATGCGGTTACCTTAAACCGTGATCAACAGCCTGCAAAAATTACCCGCTGCTTAGAAGTCCTAAAAAAATACTTCCATGCAGGATAACGTATTACTATTGCTTTTAGAGCTTTAACTCTAAAGTTTCAACTTAGTATCAATATAAAAGCCTTGTACTTTAAAAGTGCAAGGCTTTTATGTGATTAAGAGTTAATAAACCCTATCTTAGCATTGGTTTAATTTAAAATAGCGGCTTGAGTAAATTAACCAAGCGCTCAACCACTTGCTCGCTCTCATTACGGCTGATATTAAGCGGCGGTAGCAGACGAATCACATGACCGCCTGTCACGTTAATAATCAGCTGTTGCTCATCACGAGCTTTATCCACCAGCTGACTACAATCCATCGTTTCAGGTAATACAATACCTATCATCGTCCCTGCGCCGCGCCCAGTGATGCCGTATTGTTTTAATTCATCGCTCATCGTGTCACGGATGAATTGACCTTCACGTACTGAGTTTTGCATGATATCGCTATTGGCTAATACCTCATAGACGCTATGTACCACGCGGCTTGCCAATGGTGTACCGCCATAGGTAGAGCCATGACTGCCCGCCCCAAACAAATCTTTTGCCCGTCCACTGACCATACAAGCGCCAACGGGGAAGCCATTGCCCAAACCTTTGGCGGTGGTCAGCACATCAGGACGCGCCTTACTATGCTGATAAGCAAAATATTTACCGGTACGACCATTACCGGTTTGCACCTCGTCAATCATAAATAGCCAATCATGTGCCGCGCATTCAGCTTGCAATTCTTCTAAATACGCAAAACCATTGGCTGCGGTATTCAGACCGCCTTCGCCTTGAATCGGCTCTACAAAAATTGCACAAATATCATCATGCTCTGTTGCGACTTGCTGAATCGCAGCAATATCTCCAAAAGGCACCCGAATAAAGTCCTCATCTAGGGTGAAGAAGCCTGCGCGTGCTTTAGGGTTAGCGGTTGCCGATAATGATAATAAGGTACGACCATGAAATGCTTGCTCCATCACAATCACTTTTGGACGCTTAAAGCCTTTATTATGGGCATATAAACGCGCCAGTTTAAGTGCCGCCTCGTTGGCTTCGGCGCCACTATTGGCAAAAAACACGCTGTCCATTTGCGCGGCAGTACATAGCGCCGCGCCAGCACGCTCTTGCCAATCGATACCAAATAAATTACTGGTATGTACCAAAATACCCGCTTGCTGCTGAATGGCAGCGGTCACTTGGGGATGACAATGTCCCAGACCGCACACCGCGATACCGGTCAACGCGTCGAGATACGGAGTATCATCTTGGGTATATAACCAACTACCTGAGCCGCGGGTAAAGCTGATAGGCTGACGATTATAAGTGGGCATCAGATAAGTTGCTGACATAGGGGCATCCTTTACATGCAAAAGTGAAAAAGTAACGTATTTTTTATAAGTCATATAAGAAAAAAGCAATGAGCTATAAAGACTACAGCTCATCAGAAAAAGGCGTTGATTCTGCAGGGAGCTTATACTCCTCATTTGCCCAAGCACCCAAATCAATAAGTTTGCAGCGCTCACTACAAAACGGCTTGAACTTATTATCTTGCCAGAGTGTTTGCATACCGCAGCGAGGACAGGGATACATCTTGGGCAGGGGATTTGCTTGAGTCATCATGAAATGAGGTCGTCCTCATGGTTACTGTAAAATAGTGACATAACATGGTTATTATTAATAAAATATACAGTGCCATATTTGATAAACAATAATAACAAAAGTATGATCAGTGAATAGCAGAGGTTATAATAGCACGCAGCGATAAAAAGACAAATATAACTATATTTGCAAAAGCATTTTTGTATTGATATAAGATAATAGCCACTAAAATAGCCTAAGTAAAATTTATACTATTATTAATAACCCTCTCAAAATATCTCCTAAAAAATAGAGCAAATTATATTATGAACATCGAGCAAGAGATTTCACATCAACAACAAAGAGCCTTTCAGCCCCAAAAACTGTCTGCACCACGCGATTTTGTTATTCCAAAAATAATCCAAGACAATGCGAATCATCACAGCGAAAAATCATCCTTAATACTAGAGATAGGCGCAGGCAAGGGCAAGCACGCGTTAAGCTTTGCCAAAGCATATCCGAATAAGCAGCTGCTTGCCATTGAGCGCACCCGCAATAAGTTTGAGGCTTTTACTAAACTTGCCATGCAGCAACATTCAAGCAATTTATATCCCATTCATGCCGATGCAATCGCATGGGTTGTGCATGCGCTTGCGCCTCATAGTCTCGCCAGTATTTATATTTTATATCCTAATCCAGAGCAGCATAATCCCAATCAACAATGGCTCAATATGCCATTTTTTGAATTTTTATTATCACGCTTGCAAGAGGGTGGGGAAGTCATTTTAGCGACTAATATTGAGGATTATATTGATAACGCTGAAATTAAGTCTAAAGACGTATGGCAGCTACCAACCATTCGTAGTGAAGTGCCGATAGATAGCCAGCGTACCCATTTTGAGATTAAATATCTGGCACGGGGCGAGACGTGTTGGCAGCTCACTATGACAAAGCCTAAAGACTATAAAACCAGATTTGATATGTGGCAGGTAAGGTAAGATTTACTTATTGAATTTATAATATTTAATATAAGTTCAATAAGTAAATAGCCTAAGTAAATAAACAATTATAAAAAAATAAATGATGTAATAACCTTCCTGAACGATAATAACA
>DAIPIF010000065.1:4653-9645 GCA_036770925.1 Psychrobacter sp. | reverse complement strand
ACGGTTTGCAGATTATGATAGCCATCCTTGCGTCTGCCGGTAATGTGCAAAAATAAGTTAATTTTTGCAGGAGATAACCGGCTGATTATGGTGCGGGTTTGGGCGTTATTCACGCCGTTACTATCCCATGTTTTATCAGGTAAGGCGGCTGCTTTTGTAGTCATAAGTGGCGCTATCGTTAAGGGTTAAGAGCTTAAGAGGTGACTATATTAAGGGTTTAGATGGTTGATAGTCATCACGACTTTATGACCGCTTGGCTGCATGGCACTGATTTTATTGGGCAGGATATCGTTGCCTTTATAAGTAAAGCTAGCAGTCCACTCCCCATTAGTGGCAAGGGTTAAGCGATTTTGCGTATCGGTTTGTGGGGCGCTATCTGAGGGCGCGGCACGACCGGCTATCCAGTAAGGCATTTGCGAGATGGGCGCTTGCCAGCCGGTGGCTTTTTGTAATAAGGTTTCAGGATTGTCCGCCGTTAACGTGCCCGTTTTTTCGCTGACGAGGGTGGCGGTTTGTCCATCATATTCGATATTGGTTTTGCCAATGCCAAGCGCGCCAATCAGCTCAATGGCGAAGCGCTCGTTTTGTTGCCCCCATGCATAAAACGCGCTGCCGCCTTGCGTGCCTGATTCACTAGCCGGCATCGTCACGCCGATTTTGCCGGTGATATTGAAGTTATTCAGCTTTTGCACCGGTAGCGTTGAGCTGGTAGTGCCAGTTGCGCTGCTGCTGGGTAGCGACTGACAACCGCTGACCAGTAATAGCGCGGTGGTTAAGGCAGCAACGCTAGTGAGCTTGGCTGATGCATAAGGATTGGGGCGGGATAATAGGCGCATAATAGTCTCTAAAAAGGATACCCATAAAGGGGATAATAATTTGGCTGTCAGCGCACGCTTTTTTATGGCTGACAGATTATTTTTTGGGTGCTGATGCGGCGTCATTTATCATTGGTCAATGACAGCGGCTAATACAATTGCACACGGTCATTGATATTCTGCTGACCAAAGGAGAAACGCTGCTGCAAATCAGCCAATAAACTCTCGACCTGTGCATTATCGCCTAAGCCCTGATAGGCGCGCAGTAGCAGCACCCCTGAGCGCAAGGTCGGCATCACATCATAAGGCGTCTGCAAATATTCGATAACTTGGGCGTAATTCTCATTGGTAAGGGCATTATTTGCCAAGATATTGAGCGCCTGCAAATGTAGCTCATTATCATAACGGGGGTCATCGTAGCGAATTTGAACAACCGCATTTGCCACTGCCAATGCTTGCGGTGCATTGGGCTCATTTGCCAATAATAATTGGGCGTAGCTGAGCTGATAGGACAGATTGCGCGGCGCTAAGGCTTGCAAATGGTTGAGCAGCGCGCGTTTAATCACATAGTCTTTGACATCATCGAGCAGCTGCGCGCGCGCAAATAATATCAGCTCATTATCAGGATATTGGCGACTGGCAAGGGTAATTAGGTTCAGCGCTTCGGTATTTTGTTGCTGTTGTAATAAAATATCCGCTTGCATCACATAACTATCAGGGGCAAAAAATTCGAACTGTTGGCGCAGCTTTTGTAAAGTAAAGATAGCCGCTGCATAGTTATTATTTAATAATTCAAGCTCCACCACCTTTTTGCGAGCGGCGAGTACCAAGTCCTCTTGCATCACCCCATTGAGATAGTATTTTGCTTGCTCAAAACGCAGCTGCCGCTCGGCACTGATACCCAGATAATAATAGGCTTGATTTAAATAAAGCGGATTTTTTGCCAGTCGATTAAGCAGCTGATCGGCACTGCGATATTGCTCGATATCCAAGCTCACCAATGCGGCCAATAAGGTAATCTCCGCATCTTCATTAAAGCGTTTATTTGCCTCTAGCAGTAACGTCCACGCCTGCTCGCTTTGGTTTAAGTCCAGTAAATAACGAATTTCATACAAGTACAAGCTTTTGCTATCAGGAATACGCAGACGCGCCTGATTGACATAACTGAGCACCGCTGCCTCGGGTTGAATTTTACGTAAAATATCAGCTTTTAGGGTGATAAAAGGCACATAATCGGGCTGATTTTCTAAGGCGCGATTGATATGGCTCAGCGCGACTTCGGCCTCATTAAACTGATACAGTAAGCCGGCTTTTAGGACGGATATAGAGGCGTTTTGCTCACTATCAATCGGCTGTAACGCGGCTAGCAATTCGCGCTTATCACTATCGGTATTGGGATAAATACCAATTAATATCTCGCTCAAATCCGCGCGAGGGTCATAACGCAGAATACGGTTGAGGGTTTCGCCGGCAAGGGCGTAATCATGGGCTTTTAGCGCCAAATGTGCCACATAGAACCATGCCGGTACGTGGTCTGGGTTTTCATCCTGCCACGCTTTGGCAAAGTCTAAAGAGGCGCTAACGTCTTCGTTGTTTAAAGACAGTTTCAGCGCGCGCTCAAAGACGGCAGTGGCATCTTCTTTAAACGACTGCTGCTTATATAGCGTCAGTGCCCGTTTGGTATTGCCACGCTTGGCGGCAAACTCGGCATCGAGCAGCGCATATAGGCTTGGCTCATTTAAAACAGGCGGCACGTTGGCAACGGCTTGCCCGTTTAGCGTATTCATATGCGCCAGTTTTTGTGGGGTATCGGCGACAGCACTGCCCTCGTTATTTAAGCGGGTATTCGCCAAAGAGGCACTTTCAGAGGCTATAGTGGGGTCTAGAGGCTGATTGTTGAGCTCGCTTGCAACGCTGCTATCTTCTGCCGCCATAGAGGCACTGGCGGTATCCTGAGGCGCACTGGCGGCACTAGAGGATTTGGGTTTGAGGGCATCAAATAACGGGCTAAAAAGATGCGCTTGCGCCGCAGGAGTCGTTAAGCACAGACAAGCCGCTAGCAAAAGTAGCAGCTTGCGGCGTTGCTGACGGCGTTGATGATATCGAGTCAAGATAGTCTGCCACAATCCATGGCTACAGCGAGGACTATCAGGCGTCGATAAATAGCGCAAAGAGCCAAATGGAATCATAAATGGGGTCATTCACTCATAAAAATACGTTGACTATGATAAATAAATAAGTGCTGATATCCGCGCATAACAGGGTGATTTATATATTATAAAGGCGGATGTCTAGCGCAAACAATAGCACTCATGTTACACAATTACTTACAGTGTTGCTAATATGATTATTGGGGCTATTTTGGGCGGCAGGGACGACAAAGGGTGGCTTAAATACCGCTAAAATAATGCGGCAAGCACCTCAAGCCTAGCCGTAAAATGCTCTGACGGTTGATTTTTGGCATTTTGCCCAGATAAAGAGCAGGATAACCCGTGCAAGCTTCGCAAGTATTAAATAAAGCCTACAATAATGGTATAATATCCCGTTTTGTATGGATGCACACCCTATAACCGCCGATACCCAGATAGGGTATGTCGTGGGCGGTTACTCTATTAAAATCAATAACGCTGCGTCCATAAGTGAGTTGGCAATAATAAGTGAGCTTATGCTTGTTAGCAGCCCGCTGCAAACCGACCAGTACTTGAGATAAGCGTTTTATTTATGGTCTATCAATAATGAGATTAGTCGTCATTGGGGTCAATCACAAAACCACACCAGTCGCTTTGCGTGAGCGCTTGGCATTTGTGGGTGAAGATCTGATTACTGCTATTAATCAGTTAAAGACATTTACAGATGGCTGCGTTATTGTCTCGACTTGTAATCGTACTGAAATCTATGCGTTAGTGCCACAAATAACCGCCGTTGCTGCGCGGCATGATGCTGACTTTAATAGTAGCGCCAGTCATAGTAGCACCAGTCTGAGCTCTAATGTCACTCCTGCTGAGATGAGCGCGCACATTGAGCAAATGAAATCGTGGCTGGCAGGTTTTAAAGGCTTTAGCGTGGCACAAATTGAGCCTTATTTATATGTACACCGTGAGACGCAGGCGCTGACTCATTGGCTGAGAGTTGCCGCAGGTCTTGACTCTATGATACTCGGTGAGCCGCAGATTCTCGGTCAAATTAAGCAATCGGTCGCACTGGCGCAAAGCGAAGCGGCTTTTAGTGGTCATCTCAGTTGGGTGGTCGATCAGGTATTTGCGGCAGCCAAACGCGTGCGTAATGAGACCAATGTCGGCGCTCATGCGGTATCGCTTGGCTTTGCGGCGGCAAAACTGGTGACTCAGATTTTTGATAATATGCCCAGTCGGACGTTATTGGTCGTGGCGGCAGGCGAGATGAATCGCTTGGTGGCAACCCATATTGCAGGGCTTGGGGTGGGGCGGATTATCATCTGTAACCGCAGCACCGATCGTGCCGAAGCCTTGGCAGCAGAGCTGCGCAGCCCTAATCGTAGTGTTGAGGTGCGCGCTTTGCAGGATTTGCCGCAGGTGCTCGCTGATGCTGATATTGTCAGTAGTTGTAGTGGCAGTATGGATATCCTGATTAATAAAACCATGACCGCGCAGGCGCTCAAGCGCCGTCGTTATCAGCCGATGCTGATGGTTGATTTAGCCGTGCCGCGTGATATTGACTCGACCATTAGCCGTATGGATGATATTTATTTATACTCTGTGGATGACTTGCAACATGTGATTGCCGGTAACCTTGAGCAGCGCCGACAAGCAGCAGTCGATGCCGAATTATTGGTCAGTCAATTGGTCGTTGAGATGGAGCGCCGCTTTCAGGTGCGTAAAGTGGGGCGCGATATTCAGCAGTATCGGAGCCGAACTCATGACCAAGTCGAGCAGTTATTGCGGCAGTCACTGGCGCAGTTACAGCATGGCGAGCTCAGTACAGAGGACGTCATTACCGAGATGTCACGGCGCTTAACTCAGACTTTGACCCATGCGCCCTCCAAGCTGATGCGTAAGGCGGCACGCGAGGGTGATAGTGAGCTGCTTGATTTTGTGGTGGCAGGCTTGCATGATGCGTATCGGATAAATAAGCACCACTCAAAATAGTGCGAATGATTCAGCTGTTTAAAAGCGATATATTAAAAAACCAGACATTCAAT
>DAIPIF010000065.1:0-4553 GCA_036770925.1 Psychrobacter sp. | reverse complement strand
TCAATAACCAGATTCCAAAATTAACAAGGAGTGCTTTATGCCTGCATTACGTCAAGATATCGACCCAGAAGGTTTGTTAGAATATTCAGTGGTCTATACTGACCGCGCCCTCAATCATATGTCCAAAGCATATCAGCAAGTGATGCTGGATTTATCCAGTAACCTAAAATCAGTGTATCACGCTGACGCCGTGGCTATCGTCCCCGGTGCCGGCACTTATGGTATGGAAGCGGTCGCCGCGCAATTGGCACGCGACCAAGACTGCCTTATCATTCGTAACGGCTGGTTTAGCTATCGCTGGACGCAAATTTTAGAAAAAGGCAACCTTGCCAAATCCTCTACCGTTTTGAGTGCGCAGCGTGAAGATTCTGATGCGCCAAAACCCTTTGCACCAGTCGCTATTGAGACGGCAGTTGCCAAAATTAAAGCCGATAAACCTGCCCTCGTTTTTGCCCCACATGTCGAAACCTCAGCGGGTATCATTCTGCCGAATGACTATATTAAAGCCTTAGCAGATGCCACTCATAGCGTCGGCGGCTTATTGGTCATCGACTGTATCGCCTCAGGTTGTGTCTGGCTTGATATGCAAGATTTGGGCATTGACGTACTTATCAGCGCCCCACAAAAAGGCTGGAGCAGCACCCCTTGTGCCGGTTTGGTGATGCTCAGTGCCGCCGCAGTCAAAAAAGTCGATAGTACTGAATCGAATAGCTTCAGCTTAGATTTAAAACAGTGGCTCAATATCATGCGCGCCTATGAGAACGGCGGACACGCCTATCATTCTACGATGCCCACCGACAGCTTGCGCCAATTCCGCGATACCATTATGGAAGCCAAAGCCATCGGTTTTGATAAATTGAGTGACGCCCAGTGGGAATTGGGCAACCGTATTCGTGAAGTGCTCGAAAGCAAGGGCATCGAAAGCGTTGCCGCTGAAGGCTTTAAAGCGCCCGGTGTGGTGGTGTCTTATACCGACCGCGATGACATGCACAAAGGTAGCGCGTTCGCTGAAGCGGGGATGCAAATCGCCTCAGGCGTGCCTCTAAAAGTCGGTGAGCCTGAGAGCTTTAAAACCTTCCGTTTAGGGCTATTTGGTCTGGATAAACTGACGGATGTTGACGGTGCGGTACAACGTTTTGCAGACACTTTAGAGACAGTATTGGCAAAATAGTTTGCTTAATTAAGCTGAGTTATACCGCCGTTATTATAAGTTAATAACGCTACTGAGCCCATTAAAAGTGTGCTCAGTATTTTTTGGCTATTTAATATGTTTTATTATATAATGTATTTTTATAAATCGAATATCAGTTATAGGGTTACTCACCCTTATAGAGAATTGCCTCTCACTATAAATAAACGCGAATCACGACCATCAGCGCGTATAACTACCAATCATCATCAATTAGGTACAGCATCATGAGCATACAAATAGACTGGCAAGCCTTTACTCCTATCTCCTTAGCGGGCGGTATGATGCTTGGCGTTGCTACGGTGATTTTGCTACTGGGTATTGGGCGTATTGCCGGTATCAGTGGTATTTTCTCAAGCCTTTTAAAGCCTAAGCGTGTCGAGATGTGGCAGGTATTATTTATCGCAGGTTTGGTTATCTCGCCATTACTATATCGGCTGGTCAAGCCGTTACCGCTACTAGAAATCAGCACTTCTGTGCCGCTGCTTATCGCCGCAGGATTATTGGTCGGCTTTGGCACACGTTTAGGCTCAGGCTGTACTAGTGGGCACGGTATCTGTGGTAATGCGCGCCTGTCGCCACGCTCGATGGCGGCAACGGTGACCTTTATATTATTTGGCATGATTACCGTTTATATCGGTCGCCATGTTTTGGGATTGATATAAAACGCGGTCATGATTTATAACCTAATAGTCAATAAAAATAGTGATAGTGAGAATGAACATGCTAAAAAATAGTATTGGATTACTGGCAGGATTATTATTTGGGTTTGGACTGCTGATATCAGGCATGACTGACCCTGTCAAAGTACAAGGGTTTTTAGACATACTTGGCGCGTGGGACATCTCCTTAATACTGGTGATGGGCGGCGGCTTGATGGTGGCATTGGTTGGGGTGCAATTGGCAAAGCGTCAGTCGCAAAGCTGGATTGGCACCTCTCTTGAGATGCCGACCAAAACCGTCATTACCAAGCCACTGATTATCGGGGCGATGTTATTTGGTATCGGTTGGGGCTTAGTCGGTATTTGCCCAGGTCCTGGGATTGTGCTGCTCGGCACCGGTCATTGGCAAGCGTATGTCTTTATTCCGGCGATGATTATGGGTATGCTCATTTATCAATGGCTTGAGCCGAAGCTTGGTTCGTCATAAGCGCGGGTGAATAATAAGCGTGTTACCTCTTATTATGTCAAAGTAATCGTGCTAAAAAAGGTCAGTCTCATTGAATGAGACTGACCTTTTTTATGCTTATCATTTAAGCTATGGGTTAGGTGGCGCTAGGCGTAACTTTAGGGGTTTCATGTGCCATTGATTTGGCAGCTTGACGCAGTTCAAACTTCTGTACTTTACCGGTACTGGTCTTGGGTATTTCAGCAAAGATGATATATTTAGGTACTTTAAATCCTGCCAAATGCTGCTTGCAATGCTCAATCACTGCATCACGCTGCAAGGTGTTGCCTTCATGGATTTCGATAAAGGCGACGGGTACTTCGCCCCATTTATCATGCGGCGCGGCGACCACCGCACAGCTTTGAATGGCGGGCATTTTATACAGGACGTTTTCAATCTCGATACTGGAGATGTTCTCGCCACCTGAGATGATGATATCTTTGAGTCTATCCATGATTTTGATATAGCCATCAGGATATTTTACCCCCAAATCTCCAGTACGGAACCAGCCATCAGCAAAAGCGGCTTCGGTTGATTTGCGGCTTTTGAGGTAACCTTTCATAATCATATTACCACGTAGTGCCAGTTCGCCCATCTCCTCGCCATTGGCGTCTACAGGCTCGGCGGTACCTTGTTTAAAGACATCAAAACCGGTCATCAAATGTGAGGTGACGCCTTGACGAGATTTCTTTTGGGCGCGCTCACTGATATCTAGCGTGTCCCATTCGGCTTGCTCCGCACAGACGGTGACAGGACCGTATACTTCGGTCAGCCCATATACATGGGAGATATGAAAGCCCATCGACTCCATTTCTGCGAGCATGGTTTCAGACGGCGGCGCGCCGGCAACCCAGCCTTTTACTTGATGCTCGATAGCGTCTTTGTATTCAGTCTTGCCGCCGGCAATCATATTATGCACCACAGGCGCGGCACAATAATGAGTGACTTTATGCTTGGCAATCAGCTGCAAGATTAAATTACCATCCACTTTACGCAAGCAGACGTTAGCGCCCGCCCGCTCCGCGAGCGTCCACGGAAAGCACCAACCATTACAATGGAACATCGGTAGTGTCCATAGATACATTGGGTGCTTGGGCATATCCCAATCTAGGATATTAGACACCGCATTGAGCGCCGCACCACGATGATGATACACCACGCCTTTGGGTGTGCCCGTCGTGCCAGAGGTATAATTGAGAGAAATAGCGTCCCATTCATCGAGTGGTTTTTCCCAATTATCTAAGGTATCGGAGCTGGCGATGAGCTCCTCATAGGTCATGGTGCCAAAGCTTTCGACCTCGATGGCAGCATCAGTGGCATGAATGACGATTAAATTAGGAAAAGTCTCATCGATAATCTCGGCAAGGTCGGCAAACTCGCTATCCATGATTAATACTTTGGCTTCAGAATGCTGCACGCAAAAAGTTAAGGCGTTAATATCGAGGCGAGTATTTAAGGTACACAGCACGCCACCTGACATCGGCACACCAAAGGCGGCTTCTACCATAACGGGAGTATTGGGTAACATGACGGCGACCGTATCATTTTTATCAATCCCCAACTTGCGCAGACCATCGGACAATTGGCGACAGCGGGTGTAAGTGTCTGCCCAGTTTTGATTGAGATTATTATGCTCAAGGTCATCATAAATAATAGCGGTTCTATGCGGATAAACGTCGGCACTACGGATAATAAAATCAATAGGAGTGAGGGGTTGATAGTTAGCGGCATTTTTGCCAAGACCTGTGTGAAAGTCGGTCATAAAGATAGTCCTTTATCGTGTATTGGTTCGAGCTGATTTTATACTATTGGGCTTTTATTAGCTATACGCAGCTTTATTATAGTCAAAGACAAGGCAAAAGTAAGCTTGTTTTATAGTGAGGGCGTACTTTAGAGCCGCGAGCAAGCGCGATGGGTGAGGGGCGATAATTGTGTTCACTCATCAGTCGTCTGTCTGCATAGCTGATAATAATAGTGGTGTGTTAGGATGGAGCGACCAATTATTGCTTCATTCATAAGGAAAATGACATGACTGCCAGCCGCACCGCCAAGACGATTGACACCGCAAGCCTCAATGAACACTACCCGCATTTATTTGAACCGCTCGATTTGGGCTTTACCACCTTGAAAAACCGCATGGTCATGGGCTCGATGCATACGGGGCTTGAAGACCGTTTTTATAATTACGGTAAACTGG
>DAIPIF010000064.1:2269-9710 GCA_036770925.1 Psychrobacter sp. | reverse complement strand
TTTGCACTGGCGGCTCATTATTTTCTACCACTGGCGCTACTGTACTTTCAGGCGCATTAATTGGCGTGGCAGCGGTATTTTGCAAGTGGGTCTCTATAGGTGCTTCAGGCTCTTTTTGACAGCCGCTAAGTAGGCTTGCGCTGAATAACAAGGCGGCAAGCATCTGCCAGTGAGCTTTAGTCGCTGTATCCGCTGTAGTACTTGAAATATAGGGTTTCATCATAGGGTTATCCGTTAACAATAATCAAAGCCTGTGCTGTTAGTTAGAAGCGCTATCCATCAGAAGCTACTTTTTAGACCATAAGCTACTGTAAACCATAAGCTATTTTAAATTCAGTAAATCATCTGTGGACGCCGTGCCGCTGTCTTTATAAACCTCCTCTAAATAACGCTGGCTTGCCAAGAGCTTATCCACCACGCCGCTTTGACTTTGGTTATTGAGTTTTTGGGCAAAGCTTAACACCGAGCGTAATTGATTCAGCACTATAGTATAGCTCGTCGCGCCAGTTTTGCTATCAATAATGACGTGGTTGGCATAATGCGCATCAAGGCTAAGGTAGTCATCAACCAGCTCTGGAATACGTGTCTCTACTAATTTATTCAGGGTAAACAGCTGTGATTCGGTGATTTGCGCATGATGAATAGACTCGTATTGTTGCCCGATATCATCGATAATGGCCTGAAAGGCACTGGGTACTTGAGGGTTATACAGCAGCCCAATTAAAGGATGCTGGGCTGAAAACGCAATGACATTATCCTGATGAATCGCTGTAGGGTTGCGGCTATCATCCGGCACTTTGGTGGCTGATGCAGTAGGCTGACTGGCAGCGGCTAAGTATGCTTGATGGCGCTGAGTGGTGTCAATTTGAGTTTGTTTTGATTTTTCCTTCAGCACAAAAAATAGCGGCACGATAATAATGAGGCTGAGTAAAATAAGTAAGGTAAAAAAAGACATAAAGACACTCTGCCATTAAAATAATCTAAAGATATTTTTAGATTACAATATAGCACGCTTATGTTATGTTAAGACAAAACTTAGCGCGATAACGCTTACCGATTATAAAGCACTCATAACCGAAAAATTAAGGATAATAATGGACAAGGATACGGTTAGCAAAAGCCAGTTAGCAGCTTATAGACCCACGGTCGCTTATGTAGGCACCTCTTGGGCGGTGATGCTGGTTGGCGTTTTGGCTTATTTATTAGGATTATGGAACGCGCAAAGTATGTTATTAAATGAGAAAGGCTATTATTTTGCGGTGTTAATATTGGGCTTATACGCTGCCATTAGCTTACAAAAAACCTTGCGTGACCGTAGCGAGGGTATCCCGACCACCATGTTATATTATTGGATAAGCTGGGCGGCATTAGGCACCTCGATTGCCTTAATTGCGCTCGGTTTGATGAATGCGGGCGGTTTGAGCCTAAGTGAAAAAGGCTTTTATATGATGGCGTTTACCATGAGCTTATTTGCCGCGGTCACTATCCAAAAAAACACCCGTGATGAGGCGCAAATTCGCACCTTAACCGCGCCCACGCTAAGCCTTGATAATCAGGATAATCGTGCCAAAATAAATAATCAGATCGAGACCTCAAATCATGAAGCAGCGGCTGGCAAATCGCTGTTTGGGGCAGTGAAAGCCCGTAGAGACAGCAGTGAGTAACGGTGAGATTGAGGACACGCCCTAATCTAATGGCGTCTGTAAACGACTGCGCTGCGGCGATAATCGCGCGAGCATGGCACTGGATAAAGGTGCAAAACTCCCTAATAGCATATCTGCTAACGCTTCTGCACATAAGGGCGCAAAAGCATAACCCTTTGCGCCCATCGCTGATAGCGTCCACAGCCGTTTACTGGCGGCAAGCTGCCCAACCATCGGATGGTAATCAGGGGTCTGGGTGCGAACTCCTGCGCGTGCTTGCCATAAATGCGTCTGTTTTGGGACGATATCGGCAAGCTCAGGGATGGCATTGATTAATTTATCACGGCTAATTTGATGCTCAGCGTCCCTGATATCGGTGGCACTCTCATTGCGCACAAAGCTTGCACCTAATAAAAACTGCGCTTGCAACTCTGCCACTGGATTGAGCGCGGCATCGCCACTTTTGGCGGTAAATAAAGCGCAGTAACCGCTATATCTGAGTGGCAGTTTGGGCAAACAGGCGAGTTGTGCTTGAGTCGGTGTAAACCAAGACAACTGCCCACGTATCTTGCGGCAATCAAAAATCCGCTTATCTAAAATATGGCTCTCATAAGCGGCGCAAATAATGACATTATCCGCATGAAGGCTAGTCAAAACGGACTGGTCTTGAGCGTCTGTATAACCGGTAACCATGACGCTGGCATCGCCCTCATCTATTTGGCTGATTGCTAATGGTCTAAAATTAATGCGCGGATGTGCCAAAATGACGGTTTTTAGTGCTTGTGGATTGACCAAACCTGATTGCGGCAGATATAGATTTTCTGTTAAATCTTGGTTATGTAAGCCGCTCATTTGCTGTGCTTGCGGATGGGTTAACGTCGTTGCCATCTCAGCAGGATACTCTGCGATATGAGTGCGGCTGACATTGGCTTTTAATAATAAATCCAGTGCGCCTGTTGGCTCTAATATCGGCGCGCTATTTAAGCTTGCCGCTTTATCATTAAGCTTGTGATATAAGCGGCTGCTATAAAGATAACTCATCGTATGTAAGTGCTCGTCAACATGATGAATGGGCGTCATCTTAGGCGCGAGTAGGGCGCGTGGGTTGCCCGAGGCACCTGCTAGCGGAGCGATTTTATCAAGTAAAGTAACTTCAATGCCGCGATTGGCCAATGACCATGCGCTCAATAATCCTGCCACGCCTGCACCGATAACGATAGCGGTGGGCAGGGTGTTAGGGAGACTCTTAGGCATGATGTTATCCGCGCTTGCCTGCGCGTTAGGGTTTAGACTTATATCATCAGGTAGTCTAGTTGCCGTGAGCATCTCAAGCTTACGCCCAAAGCCTGTTATCTTTTTTATGCCAAAGCCGTGCTGCTGCAAGCCGCGTTTGACCACACCGGCACAGCTATAGGTCGCCGCTGTAGTGCCGACACAGGATAAGCGCTGCATTTGCTCAAAGATGCTATCTGCCCATAATGACTGATTGCAAGAAGGCGCAAAGCCATCCAAAAACCATGCATCTACATAAGGGCGATAAGTACAAGAGATAGGCGTTTGATTGATGGTATCTGCTTCAGTGGCTAGTTTTGCTAAGCTATCTGCGGCATCACCTAGCCATATATCTACCGTTAAATTATCCTCATCAAAGCTTAAACGGTGACAGCCTGCGATAAGTGGCGGATAATTTGCCAGTAATGGCTCAATCAAGGGGCTGAGTTCGGGCGCGCGGGCTGCCCACAAAGCGAGGATTTGCTTTAAATCCTGATAAGCTATCGGGTACTTTTCAGTGGTAATAAAGTGCAGCCGCGCTGTACTTAACGCGCTATGGGTGGCGCGTAATTGTTGCCACAGCTGCCAGACCGCTAATAAGTTCAGACCGGTGCCAAAGCCTAATTCTGCAATGGTAAAGCACTGATTTGGCATCAGATTTATCAAGCGTGCAGGCAACTGATTGCTATCAATAAACACATGGCGCGATTCAGCTAGCCCATTGGCATGTGAGAAATACACATCGCCAAATTCACCCGAAAACGGTACTGGATTGCCGGTATCATCTGTCTGCCAATCGATATGAGCAGGGGTGATGGTAGCGGCAGCATTTGTAACGCCCGATAGGTTGGACTTAGACATAGTATTTATACCGTATGGTTTAGAGGCTATTTATCAAGGTAGATGATATTGACCGACTGATTATCAACGTAGATGGCATTTACCAGCGTTGACGGCGAATAAATACCAGCCATGAGATAAAAATCCCTACTAATAAGCTAATCAATACCGTAAAGGCACCATACAAAAACAGCTGACCTTTGCTCTCATAAACCAAGACATTAACTTGGGTCTGCAAATCATTGACTTGTCGCTGTAATTGCGCGTTACGGCTGAGTAGCTCCTGATTTGCCTCTGATAGCGCATCGTTAGAGGGGCGCAGTTGCGAGGCGAGGGTATTGCTATCTGGTGTGGCAGTGGTAGAGGAGGCAGCGAGCGCCGCTTGCCCGTTATTATTGGTGGCTGACGCGGCGACTGGCTCAGTGGTGGTCACGGTTGGCGCGGCTTGCGCGCTGATGGCGACCATGAACAAGGCGGTAAGAGATAGGGAGGATAATCGGCTCACAATGCTGGAGCCTTATCGATAGGCTTTGGTAAAACATGGATAAAAGGTTTAATATCGACATGGCTATAGACGCCCTCACGCAAATATGGGTCAGCGTTCGCCCATGTTTTTGCGGCCTCAAGCGACTCAAATTCAGCGATGATAATACTACCAGACATCGCCTCTTGTCCGTGCTCAATCGGCGTTGGACCTGCCACGATTAAGCGCTGCTCGATATCGAGTAGTTGTAAGCGTTTTAGATGCTCATCCCGAACCTGCTGTCGTTTGGCGCTACTATGAGCACTGTCATGACCGATAATTGAAAATAAAGGCATGTTGCCTCCTTATTATTTTAGGGTAAGTCGTTTTATTATTAAGAATAGATAATAAAGGTGTCAATTCAAAAACCCAGTCGCCGGTATTTATTTTGCAGTCTTATCCGTTAATGCCGGATTAAGGTGTTTTTTGAGTAGCACAAATTGGGCGATAACGAATACCAACATAATCGGAATCCAGCCGTAGGTCTTAAAATTAATCCACGCCTCATTAGACATGGTAAATGCCGTGATATAATGCAGCACGCCCATAACAGCAAAGAATAGTGCCCAAGCGACGGTCAGCTTTTTCCAACCGCTCATCGACAATGCAAAGACATCCTTCATTGCCAAACGCATTAAGGGCTTGTTCAGCGCCACACTCACCAGTAGTGCTAAGGAGAAGACACCATTAATAATAGGCGATTTCCAGCGCAAATAAATGTCATCACGTAATAACAGCGTCCCGCCGCAGAACACAATGGTTAATAGCAGTACAATCCATTGCTGCTTATCAAACTTACCTTTTTGGCGGATAAAATGAATGGCATAAACGGCAATCGTTGCCGCGAGTAACGCACCCGCCGCTGCCAAGATACCGTGAGTACGCGCGGCAATAAAAAAAGCAATCAATGGAATAAAGTCTAATAGGGCTTTCATAACAAATGGGTTGTCCAACAAAAACGTAGAGAGTAGTTTACACGTCTCCTGCCGCAAAAAAAAGCAATCAAGCTACAATAGCTGCTGAGGGCTTGTTTTAGCAAAAAATAAGCCACCCAACGATACACGATATCACCCTTTAAGGTAACCACTATGAAAATCGACTTACATTGCCACAGTACCTGCTCCGATGGCACTTATGCCCCGACAGAAGTGGTGCAGCGCGCCCATGCTGCGGGGGTAGATATACTGGCATTGACCGACCATGATACCTTATTGGGCATCGATGAGGCACGCGTGGCGGCTGACTTGTGCGGTATGCAGCTGATTAATGGGGTGGAGATTAGCTGTGAGCACACGCTCAGTGGCGGCTATGGCAAAAACAAATCCACTAACAAAATCATTCATGTGTTGGGGCTCGATTTCACGGACCGCGCGCGTCTGCATCAGACGTTGCAGCAATTACAGGACAGCCGCGCCACTCGGGGTCAGCGTATTACTCAAAAGCTCAGCGAGCTATTAGACATTGATTACGATGAGCTGTGGCAACAGGTTTGCAGCAAAGCGGGCGGTAATCCGCAAGCCGTTGGACGCGCCCATATTGGGCAAGTGCTGTATGAGCGCGGCGCGGTCAAAACCGTGCAAAAAGCCTTTGATAAATATCTGGCGGATAATAAAGCCGCTTATGTGGCTATTGACGCGCTTAGCATGGCTTATGCTATTGAGCTGATTCAGGCGTGCGGTGGCAAGGCAGTACTGGCGCATCCGACCCGTTATCAGCTGTCTGCGACGAGAGTGCGTAAGCTGATTGAGGAGTTTGCGGCATTGGGCGGTGATGGTTGTGAGCTACCTGCCAATAGTGAGCCGCTGAGCACTCGCCGTATGGTGGATCGCAGTATCGCCGCGCATGGCTTAGCGGTGTCAGTAGGCAGCGACTTTCATGGCAGTAATATGCCGTGGCGCCGTATCGGCGACGTGCCCAATCTACATCCTGAACAGCAAGGGATATGGCAAAAATTTGTAGCTTTAGCCTAGTTTTTCAGACTTGCTCATATCTACCATCTTTTGCAAGGCACTCGAAGCTTGGAACTATGCGTCATATAGTGACGCATAGTATCAGAATAAAGTTGCTAAGCGCCCAAAAACTTGCCACACTAAATAACTGATTTGACGCTCTTTTATCCCTATTTATTTAGCATCTATGATATCCCAATAAGCGGTAGTGGCTATATGTCTGCACCAAGATTTCAACTAGGCCACAAAAAAATCTCGCAAATTACCTTTGAGTGGCAAGCTGCCGATAAAACAGCGCTATTGGCGCTGTTTATGGTGCTCGAAATAGCCACACATTGGCTGTGGTGCTACTGGGTATGGTGGCATCAAAAGACGGTTGATGACTATGTCAATTTGCATTTGTTATATCCGCTGTGGGTCTTAATGAGTGTCATAGGGGTGTTTTTTTTGGCTGTAGCGTGGCACTTATCTCGCCTTAGCCCTGATGAAAATGCCTTGTATCGCTGGCAAGTCGTGCTGATCATACTTTTTACTTTCTATATGTTGACTGTTATTATTATGATGGGTTCTACCAGTTTGCTTGCGGGCGTCTCGCTGGTAGGCGGCACTATGCTAGCGATGATGCTGATTAACCGTCGGTATGTCTGGCGTATATTTTTGCTACAAATCTTCTTTATTTTATTGGTAGTCTTATCGCCTTATTTTGGGGTGGTTTTACCCAATCTGCGTCAGCTAACCATGACTTATCCCATTGTGGATGGTTATGATTATCTCTCTTATCATAAAATTATGACCATTGAAAATGCGACTGCTGCGATGATTTTTAGAAGTGATACGCTCACTGCTGATGCTATCAGTGAGCTACAGCGCTCATCGGTATTTTTTTGGCGCTCAACGCATATTTATTTGGCATTACCCAAAGCTATTTTTATCGTCTATACCTTTCGCAAGCTATTACAAATATTAGACGATAGCAAAATACAGATACTCAAACACGCCAATCAGGATGAGCTGACGGGTCTCAAAAACCGCCGTTACGGTCTCAGCCAAATGCGCAAGATGTTCAGAGACTCAAAAACTGCCCAAGATTATAGCGTTCTGCTCATGGATTTGGACTTCTTTAAGAGTATTAATGATAAGTACGGACATGAGGTGGGCGATAAAGTGCTCAGTGAGGTCTCAAAACTGCTGCTATCGGCAGGGACAGAGGGCAT
>DAIPIF010000064.1:0-2169 GCA_036770925.1 Psychrobacter sp. | reverse complement strand
TGGTGTTGCCGCAGACCACTCATACTCAGGCGCTGATTATCGCTGAACGCTTGCGCCAAGATATCGCGCAGCATGTGATACAGGCTTATGATAATATCCGTTTTAGTATTACAGCAAGCTTTGGGCTTTATACCCTCAGCCATAGTGAGCTGAGCAGGCTGAAGCAGCAGCACCGCGCGTTGGAGTCGCCCGCCGCCTCTACTACACCATTACCTAATGATATGTGTCAAAGTATCATTAGTATCGCCGATAAAGCGTTGTACGAAGCCAAAGACCGCGGGCGCAACCAAGTGGTGAGCGCCAATGAGCTGCTCGCTCAGGGCATCATTCATGCTCCGCGTTATGAGAATTAGGATAGGTTTAATAACATTAATAGACGGAATAAGTGTTTAATTGCTGCACCACATTTACCAATACGCTGGTGGCAAAGCTACCTGTCGTCAAGGTAAAGCTTAATGTCAAGGTCGGCTTATGGGTCTGATTATCCGCGCAGGCATCGCACCACCGCCAAGTCAGCTCTTCAATAGGCAATCTTAACGCCCGTCTTTGCGCTTTAATCTCACGCTGCTCTAAATGGCGGGCAAGATAGGCGAGTATCTCACTTTGCTGCACAACATCTTGCTCAAGCTGTGCCGCTGTGCCTGTGACTTTGTCATTACCCGCGCCCCATAATACCGCTGTGGGATGAATATCATGAGCTGCGAGCCGTGTTTGCAGCGCCTCATCTATGCGCTCGCTGGCAAATATCGACCCTGAACCATTTAAATTAAACACCTCACCATCAAGTCCTGTATTCCAGCTCCCATCATGCACCCGTGCCGCGAGTATCTCATTAAATATCAAGCTGCGCGTGGCGGAGAGCTCCATGCTATGTTGCTCCCGCGGCGCGCCTTTACGCTTGCCTTTTTTGTGCGGGGGTTTTGCGGCAGTAAGTGTATGGGGTGCAGGACGGGCGAATAATGCCAATGCCTCCTTGATATTATTACCACCATGCCCAAAGCGCTGACTGCCAAAGTAATTGGGTACGCCATGTTTACGGATATTTTGTAAATGGGTGTCGATATTTAACCTATCAGCCTCTGTAAAGGGTACATCCCCTAAGCTAATCTCTCGCAAAGTAATGGTAAAGTGATTGGCGCGATGGGTGCCACGATTGAGTTTTTTATTGTGCCAATGCTGCGCCAGTATGCAAATAGTTTCGTGCTCTTTTATATCAACAGGCGCAAACTCAGCCGCAGGCAGTTGCTTCTTAGGCAAGCGCAAACTAAACCATTGGGTCGTTAGCGCGTGTCTGTCCTTTAGCCCAGAATAACCGACATCACGCAGGGGAATATCTGCCCATTCGGCTAATAATTTGGCTAAATAAGCAGTATTGATTCCCACCTTTTGGATATGTAGCCATAAATGCTCGCCCTCACCAGTAAAGTGAAGCTCAAGTATTTCATTTACCACAAAATCCTCGGCACTGGTTTTATAAGTGGCTTGCTCGATAGGCGGCGAGGTAGGCTGTGGCAGCGTTGCGGTATTGGTTAGTGCGGCAAAATCAATGCTGCTGATATCAAAGGTGGTATTTGTGGAATGGTTTAAAGAGGTCATAGAATAATAGTCGTTTATTTGTATTGGGAGGGCGATAGGGGTTAAACGTTACGTTTTGCAACGTGGCAGACATAGCATAAAATAGCGTGCTGCGGGTAGTATTACTATCAAAAGTGGTCTAAAAGTCATGGGGTTTTATAGTATCATTTTAATCACCCGCGATGATGACCCGTTTTAGGCGTTTGATAGAAAAGGCTCGCATGCTGATGCCGATTTGGGCATTAGGTTACGCTGTGGCACGCGTGTGGGTTATCAGGCTAGCATTTAGAGGGTGATAAGGTTTACTATAAAGGCTGAACGATTCATTGAGGTCAGCCTTTTATAATATAGCCTTGTATCTAAATAGATGGAAAAGGACCACCCGTGTCATGAATAAACAACAGATAAATAAAACCCACTTCAATAAAGAATCTGTATTTTTGCGGCAAGCCAAAGCGGATGATATCACCGCACTCGAACCGCTGCTAAACCGCTGCTATCGGCAGACAGAAGGCTGGACCAATGAAGCGGATTTGGTGGGTGGCATTCGTATCACTCAAGCTGAGCTGGCAAGCGTCATTGATAATCCAAAAC
>DAIPIF010000063.1:0-9781 GCA_036770925.1 Psychrobacter sp. | reverse complement strand
CGTCAAGTGCCGCTCATTTTAGGTGAGCATGTGACCACCGATAGCGGTACCGGTCTGGTACATACGGCACCCGGTCATGGTGTGGACGATTATATCGTGGGTTTAAAATATAACTTACCAGTTGAAAATCCAGTCAGTGGTACGGGCGTTTATGTCGAAAGCGCGGCGGTATTTGCCGGCGAGCATATTTATAAAGCCAATCCCAAAATTATCGCGACCCTGCAGGATAATGGGCATCTGCTCAGCCACACTAAGATTGAGCACAGCTATCCGCATTGCTGGCGTCATAAGTCACCGATTATCTTTCGGGCAACCCCGCAGTGGTTTATCAGTATGGAAGCGAAAGGTCTACGCGCACGCGCCTTGGCGGATATTCCTACGGTGACATGGACGCCATCATGGGGTCAAAACCGTATCGAGGCGATGATGAATGGGCGTCCGGATTGGTGTATCTCGCGTCAACGCACGTGGGGCGTGCCGATTGCATTTTTTACTCATAAAGAAACCGGTGAGCTGCATCCCAATACGCTAGAATTAATGGAAACTGCCGCGCAAAAAATCGCGGCAGGCGGGGTTGAGGCATGGTTTGATGCCAGTTGTGAAGACTTTTTAGGTAGCGAGGCGGCTGATTATGACAAAGCCACCGACACTTTAGATGTCTGGTTTGACTCTGGCACCACCCATTTTGCGGTACTTGAGCAGCGCGATGAGCTGAACAATCCGGCCGATATGTACTTAGAAGGTTCTGACCAACATCGCGGTTGGTTCCAGACCTCCTTGCTGACCTCGGAGGCGATGTATCAGCGTCCGCCCTTTAAGCAAGTGCTCACCCATGGTTTTGTGGTCGATGAAAACGGTCGCAAAATGAGTAAATCACTCGGCAATATCATCACGCCACAAGAGGAGATTAATAAAACCGGCGCGGATATGCTGCGCTTGTGGATTGCCTCAAGTGACTATCGTTATGAGATGAATGCGGGTAAGACGGCGTTTAAGGGCGCGATTGATATGTATCGCCGTATCCGTAATACCTTGCGCTTTTTACTGGCTAATACCGATGATTTTGACCCTAGCACTGACAGCCTCGCTATCCATGAGCTGGTGAGCCTTGATAAATTTATCATTGAACGCGCGCAAACGGTGCAAACGCAAATTATCAGCGCTTATGATGCGATGGACTTTCACCAAGTCACTCAGCATATCACCGCCTTTTGCTCGCAGGATTTAGGCAGTTTTTATCTCGATATTATCAAAGACCGTCAATATACCACCCAGACCAATGGTCAGCCGCGGCGCTCGGCGCAAACGGCTATTTATCATATCGCTCAAGCCCTTATCCGCTGGATTACGCCGATTTTGTCATTTACCGCGCAAGAAGCGTGGGAAGTACTGCAGCACAAAAACACCGATGCCGCTCCATATGTGTTTACCGAAACGTGGTATGAGTTCCCAACATTGCCGCTCAGCGCTATCAGTAATGACGACTGGCAACACATCATGCGCGCTAAAGACATGGTCAATAAGCATATCGAAACGGCGCGCGGGGATAAGCTGATTAATGCCAATTTATCCGCCGATGCCACGCTGTATGCAGACGGGGCTATGTATGAGAGTTTAGCCAAGTTAGAGAGCGAATTGCGCTTTGTACTGATTACCAGTAAAGCCACCCTCGCACCGATGAGCGCCGCCCCTGCTGCCCTCTTAACAGCCGATAGCAGCAATGAGGACGCCGCAGACTTAACAGTCACTATCAGCGCGGCAACGGGTAGCAAATGCCTACGCTGCTGGCATGTCCGTGACGATATTGGCACCGATAGCACGCATCCTGAGATATGCGCACGCTGCGCCACCAACGTCAGCGGCGCAGGCGAGGTGCGTCACTATGCCTAACTCACCAGAGCGTGAGCCACTTGATGAGCAAACCGAACACCACGGGCAAAAAGGCAACACGCTCACGCCCGCCCATGTGACTAGCGGTAGCTCATTAGTACCCAGAAGTCGGCTGCAAAAAACCCCAAAGATGCTTGCCAATGGCAGGCAGGCGTTTATCTGGTACTTAGTCGCTGTGGTGGTCATTGTCATTGACCAGTGGACGAAGTGGCTGGCGCAAACTAAGCTGGCATTTCATGAGCCGATAGCGGTGATTGAGCCGGTGCTTAATTGGACACTGGCTTATAATTATGGGGCGGCTTTTAGCTTTTTGGCAGATGCAGGTGGCTGGCAAAAGTGGTTTTTTTCGGGACTGGCGCTGCTGATGGCGCTGTTTTTAAGCGTTTATTTAATAAGAGTACCGCGCCAAGCCAAGCTGTTATCGATTGGATTAGCATTGATGCTCGGCGGCGCGATTGGTAACTTAATTGACCGTTTAATGCTGGATAAAGTGGTTGATTTTATCCATGTGCATTATGCCGATATATGGCACTTTCCCATTTTTAATATTGCCGATATCGCCATTAGTCTTGGGGTTGCTATTATTATCATTGATATGCTGTTTTTGGAAAATAAGCGGCAGGCTTAATAAAAGCAGCCTTTAAAAACAGTGCTTAAAAAAGCAGCGTTTAAAGTGGGTTAGCAGCGGCTAGCCCATTTTTTGGCTTACGTTTTAGACTTAGAGGTTTTACGATAAACAGGCTACACCGACGCCAGCATTTCTAACAGCGTCTCCAAGCCGCCGCCCATCACTATAAACACCAATGCCCCTAAGTTGATAATCACGGTCATATAATAGGTGGTGCGAAACTCGCGCTTTTGTGACTTATGGCGCAAATACGTCTGCGCCACCATCGCCCCCACCCAACCGCCAAGCGCGCTAAGCAGATGCAAAGTAGATTCAGGCGTCCGCCAGTCACCGCTTTGGGCAGCGGCTTTATCTTTGGCATACATCATATACGTTATCAGCCCTAATACGGCATACCAACCGACCACCAACCAGTTCAGCTTATCCATTAGCGCCAATAAAGCCAATACTGCATAAAATCCCACGCCCGAAAACAGACGGTTTTTTTGTCCTGACTCAAAGTCGGCTTGAGCGCTACGTTGTTGGTTACGCTGACGGATTTGGCTGTTTTTGCTCGCCATTTTTTGCTCTACAAACCTAAGCTCTTGCACTTGTTTGGCTTGCAGGCGTCCTTGATTATCTGTGGCGATGCTAAAAACCACGGGCTCACCCACTTGCGGACGGCGCTTTGCTTTGAACTCACTAATATGAAAAAACAGTGATTCGCCGCCGTCCGTTTCTATAAAACCGAAACCTTTATCTTCTTGCCACTTATTAACGCGCCCTTGCTGCTTATTTGCCATAATGCTGTCACATGTGCTGCCGATGGAGCAGACATTTTACACTATTTAGTGTTACATTATTGACGCTTACAGACAGCGCTATTTAGCTTATCATCACGGATAGCAACGCTTTATCGTGATATTTTATTTGCTTATTTTTTCTTGTTTTTTTCCTTTTTCTTATAGTTGGATGATTTTTGACCATGACTGACTCACAATTTATCAACCCTAATGAAGACACGCGCATCACTTATGGCAGCCAAGTTAAGCTGCATTTTGAGGTGTCATTAGAAAACGGCACGGTGATTGACTCAACCTTTAACCGTGATAGCCCTGTCAGTCTCACGATTGGCGATGAGAGTCTACTGCCGGGGTTTGAGCAAGTGCTGATGAACTTGCGGGCGGGCGATACGCGTAGCGCACATCTGGAAGCTGAGCAGGCTTTTGGCGAGTGGAATCCTGATAATATTCAAACGTTTAGCCATCCCCAATTTGCCTTAATTACTGATAATCCAGAGATTGGCATGATGGTTGAGTTTGAAGATAAAGGCAAAAACACTCTACCCGGTACCATCAGCGCCATTAATGAGGATGAGATAGAAGTGGATTTCAATCATCCACTAGCCGGTCAAACGGTACTGTTTAAAGTCAAAATATTCAAAGTAACGCCGCCGGGCGCAACTGCCGTACAGCTGATGTAACATAGCTGAGGTAAAATAGCTGATGTAACAAAAATCTGCGCCCATCACTCACCATAACAAGGACTACGCATGCAATATGAAATCCTACCCCAAATTGATGAAAAAGTGTCCAAAATCTGTTTGGGCACCATGACATGGGGACAGCAAAATAATGAAACCCAAGCACATGCGCAAATGGCTATGGCGCTCGGCGAAGGCGTCAACTTTTGGGATACCGCGGAGATGTACCCCTCACCGCCTGATAAAGATAAGCAAGGCAGTACGGAGCGTTATATCGGCACTTGGTTTCATAAAAATAAGCAGCGCGATAAGGTCATTCTTGCCAGTAAAATGTCGCCGATGAGCTTTTTGCGTGACGGTCAAAGCCGCTATAACGCTAAGCATATCAGTGCTGCTATCGATGGTAATCTTGAGCGCTTGCAGACTGATTATATCGATATTTATCAGCTACATTGGCCTGAGCGCCAAGCCAATTTTTTCAGTCAGCGTGGTTATAATGAGCAGATGGCAGCGCAATCTTTAGCGGATTTGACCCCGTTTTTGGAGACCATTCAGGCATTAAATGACGAGATAAAAAAAGGGCGTATTCGTGCTTATGGACTCTCCAATGATACCGCTTGGGGACTGATGCGCTATCTGTGGGAAGCGGACAAAAACGGCTTGATAGCGCCGATTACTGTACAAAATCCTTATAGCTTATTGAACCGTTTATATGAGGTTGGGATGGCGGAGATTGCTCATCGGGAACAGGTCGGATTATTGGCTTATTCGCCACTGGGCTTTGGGGTATTATCGGGTAAATACCTTGATGGTAAACGTCCTATTGGCGCGCGCTTAACCCAATTTGACCATTATAGCCGCTATATTAATGAGCAAGCGCAGATAGCGACGGCAGAGTATGCCAACATTGCCGCAGATGCCGGCTTAGATATGGCACAAATGGCACTGGCGTTTGTCAATTCTCGCTCGTTTGTCACCAGTAATATCATAGGGGCGACCAATACCGAGCAGCTGCAAGCCAATATTGATAGCGTGAATCTGACCCTCAGTGCAGACGTTTTGGCAGCGATTGAAGCGGTGCATACCCGTCAGCCCAATCCTGCGCCTTAAGCTTATGATTTTAAGTAAAAACAACGTTCAACAAAAAAGGCGCAAATCGTGATGATTTGCGCCTTTTTATAAAGGTATTATTATTGAATAATGCCCTTTTAACCATTAAGCCTCAGGCAAGGTTGTCAGCACCCGCGCATGGAGCTCTGCTAAGCCTTCTTGCATACGCTTTTGTAATAAATTAGTCATCTGACTTTTGTTATAACCATTAGGGTCAAGTGGCTCAAGCGGTAACACATAAGCGGTGACGTTTTTGCTATCGAGCACCCGCTTCATACTCGCTTTCATGGTCATCTTGCCATAATACGGTAAGGCGTCGCTGAGCGTGCCGTCTTTATTGACATACGCCAATACTATCGGCTGTACCGGTACATTGGCATCGATGGCGGATTGCAATAAGGTGCCGTGAATACGTTTGATTTTTTTGCCACTGGTGGTGGTCGCTTCAGGGAAAAATATCACTGAATAGCCCTCGCTCAAAAAACTGGCGATTTGCTCAGCGACAGAACCCGTATCACCAGAACCACGCTCAATAAATACCGTCCCTGCGGCTTCAGCAAGCTTACCAAATACCGGCCACTTACCAATCTCCGCTTTGGATAAAAAAAACGCAGGACTGACGCTGCCCACCACGGGAATATCCATCCAAGACACATGGTTTGACACCCATAAGCCATGATGCTGCGGCACTTTTTCCAGTTGTACCACTTTTACCCCAAAAGAGCCTGCCATCTTACGGCAAAAGGTCTGAATATAGCGCGGCAGAGTCTCGCGTGGTGGCTGCCGAAATGCGCCGATACGCTGAGCGGTACGCAAACCGCCTGCGATAGTGGTGGTCATGCCAGCGATTTTTTTGCCGCGTCCGAACTGCTTTCTCAGTGAAAGCCCTGACTTAGACTGACTCATCTGTGCCCCTAATATAGAATTAAAAATCGAAATAAGTATAGCAAGAATCTAAGCCTCAGTGATGATTTGTTCACTGATTAGCGCTTGCTTTTATTTTAGTTATTTTAAAACGATTCAGCGGCATTCATCAACCATGATGTAACATAAAACAGTCGCTAATGGTGCTAATACCCTTTAATATCAACTGATAAGACCACATATAAAACTTAACTTCAACGCTGTCTTGAGGATAAACCCATAGATTCACTACAGCGATTTATCAACATAATGAATAGGTGAGACTCTTTGGAATATTTTGAAAGACACGCAGGTGGCGAACGCGCTATTTTAGTTCATTTAGACATCCGCCAAATCCAAGACCCCGATGATTTAGGCGAGTTTGAATTACTGGCAGATTCAGCGGGCGCTAATGCGCTAGCGCTAGTGACTGGCTCACGCCTAAAACCGGATGCCAGATACTTTGTGGGCAGTGGTAAAGCGGAAGAAATCGCGGAATTGGTGCGCCAATATGATGCCGATATCGTACTATTTAACCACAGTTTATCGCCCTCACAAGAGCGTAACCTTGAGAGATTGGTGCAGTGCCGCGTACTTGACCGCACGGGGCTGATTTTGGATATTTTTGCCCAGCGCGCGCGTACTTATGAAGGTAAATTGCAAGTTGAGCTGGCACAATTAAACCATTTATCCACGCGCTTGGTACGTGGTTGGACGCATTTGGAGCGCCAAAAAGGTGGTATCGGCTTGCGTGGTCCGGGTGAAACTCAGTTAGAAACGGATCGCCGCTTACTACAAACAAGGGTGACTCAGCTCAAAACTAAGCTGGATAAAGTCCGCCAGACCCGCGCCCAAGGTCGCGCCCGCCGGCAAAAATCTGACGTACCGACTATCTCATTAGTGGGCTATACCAACGCCGGTAAATCCACTTTATTTAATCGTTTGGTCGATGAAAACATCTATGCCGCTGACCAGCTATTTGCCACCTTAGACCCGACCCTACGCCGCTTAGACTGGCAAGGGGTTGGGCGCGTAGTATTGGTCGATACCGTGGGTTTTGTGCGTCATTTGCCGCATGAGTTGGTCGAGTCTTTTCATGCGACTTTGGAGGAGACTTTGGAGGCGGATTTATTATTGCACGTCATCGACTCATCCAGTGAGGATATGCACGAGCAAATTCAAGCGGTCAAAGATGTATTGGCAGAGATTAATAATGAAGTGCCAGTGCTCAATGTCTATAATAAAATTGACTTGACAGGCGAGCCGGCACATATCGGTTATGCCAGTGCGGGCGAGCCGAATCGCGTATATGTATCCTCCAGAGACAATGTGGGTATGGAGGAGCTGTCGCTAGCGGTACAGCAATTACTCACTGGCACGCTGACGACTTTTGATGTGACCTTGCCGTATAACGCCGGACAATTCAAAAACACCTTATATGAGCTGGGGGTGATATTAGAGGAGAGCTATGATGATACAGGGCATGAGTGCTTAACCATACGTCTGCCAAGCGAGCGCCTACAGCAGCTGCTCGGACAAGCCAATTTATCACCACTTGAGGTATTGCCATTAGCCCAAGCGACCCTCTTGCTGCCCGTACTTGAGCCGTTTGAAAAGGAATTGGCAGAGGAGGAGGAGCAGCTCAAACGCGAAGATGCTGAATCTGCAGAGGGCTATTTATTGCCGTTAGAGGACGACGATACCGCGCCTAAATCCTAAAGAAAAAACAGTATAGGACTGTCATATCTGAGAGTGAATCACGGATACGTAACAACGAGAAGCCATAATAGTCACCCGCTGACTGCTATGGCTTTTTTATTTAAAACCACTTTAAAATCACTTTAATGCCTCCTGTTAATTCCCTATGACCAGCTCGGGTTAGTGCGCAGGGTTTCTTAGTCAGTATATTGTCTATATAATCGGTTGCTACCTACTCGGACTGACAAGGACTGTTTATGAAGCCTCTCCCTTCTACTACGATGACATCTCATATGCCGCTATGGATGGCGATTATGTTAACCCTTCTTCTCGTCATTCTCGTACGTGAATCCGCAGTGCTGGTCTGTCAGTGGGCAGGTATCGAAAAAGCTGCCAATATCGTCGGTATGGTAACGATGTTCTTGATTTTAATCGTATGGCGAATGCTTGCCAGTTTGCCAAGTTGGCTGACTCAAGCCAGTAACACCCTACTGGTGGATAGTGGTTTTGCATTTTTGCCGGTTTCTGCGGGTGCGGGTATCTTATTATTTAAGCTCGGTGATGAGTTTTGGGGGGTGATACTCACGATGCTCATTAGCACCTTGATACCCCTTTGGGCATTAGCCATACTCGCGCATCGTTGGCTCAGTAACACGACCGATGCGGATACCACAACCCACCCCACGACTAAATCTTAAGGATAGCTATGAGCTTTAATAGTACACTCATTGCCACGCTGGCGGCGATATTACTGACCTTAGTCGCTCATATCATCGCCCGTATATTGGCAAAGCGCGTGAAATGGTTACCGATGGTCATTACTGCCTTGATATTGGTATTGGTATTCTTATTTATCACCCAATGGGATTATGAGCATTATTATGGTGTCGCCAAGCCGATATTTGATCGGCTGTTGGGTTATGTCACCGTGTTATTAGCGATACCCCTTGCGGCGATGAGTTTTAAGGGCTTACCCGTCAAACGCTTGAGCCTGATTGTCCTACTTGCCAGTATCGTTGGCGCGCTGTTACCGATGTCATTGGCTTATCTGTTTTCGCTCAGCCAAGAGACCATCCTAGCCTTTGCCACGCGCTCAGTGACCACGCCCATTGGTCTTAGTGTCGCCGACTTGATTCAGGCACCGCTTGCGATGGCAAACTTAATTATCATCGTCTCAGGATTAGGGGGCGGCACGATCGCGCCGCTTTTATTCCGAGGTCTCGATGATGACCGCGCCAAAGGCTTGGCATTAGGGCTTGCAGCTCATGCCTTTGGTACGGTTGAAGCATGGCAAATCAGCCCCACTGCGGGACGTTATGCCGCTTTTGGACTGGCAGTAAATGGACTCCTCACCGCGATTTGGGTGCCGATATTTATCAGCGCGTTAAGCTAATAAAAGTGAATATGGTCAATGACATAGAGCAAATAATTATTCTGTGTTATAGTAAGGAATTATTGTGTTTTGTATCTATGGTTGATGGTTTTGTGAAACCTAAGCGGCAATAAGACGCTCCTCAACCTGACTGTAGACGCATTTGCACCGCATTTTGCAATAATATCCTGCAATGATAAATAAAGCGCCTGACTATAATTCAGTGATTAATTCAGTGATTCGATAATTCGATTAAAAGTGACTTCTCTTATGATGAATATGACGACCCTTATGACCCGTTGCCTGTCTCCGATGTTATTAACAGCCGTTGCCCTATCTAGCCTTAGCATAAGCGCCCAAGCCGATAGTATGTATATTAAGAAAAGTAATGACGGTCAAATATTACTCACTAACCGCAGTGAATCTAGTGGTAACTTTGATAAATTTACCAAAACAGTCAAAGTCACTCATTACAGAAACTCTGGAAATAATACTGCCGATTTTGGCAGTAATAACTATAACAACGCAAACTATGGTAATAATAATTACGGCAATAGCGCCGCCAGTAATAGCGGTAACCGTAACGCCTATGACGCCTATATCCTAGCGTCAGCCAGCCGTCATGGGGTTGACCCTGCGCTGATGAAAGCCATGATGCACTCTGAGTCCGCCTTTAATCCTAACGCCCGCTCGCCTGTTGGCGCTCAAGGTCTCATGC
>DAIPIF010000062.1:0-9944 GCA_036770925.1 Psychrobacter sp. | reverse complement strand
CCGATAGTGGTGCTGCCTAATCCGTTTTATCAGATATATGAAGGGGCGGCGATATTGGCGCAAGCCGCGCCCTATTTTGTGCCTTGCACGCAGGACAATGACTTTAAGGGCAATTATCGCGCGGTGCCTATTGAGGTGTGGCAGCGCACGCAATTACTCTTCGTTTGTAGTCCCAATAATCCCACCGGTTCAGTGATGACGATGGCGGATTGGGAGTTTTTGTTGCAGTTGTCGGATAAATATGGCTTTATCATTGCCAGTGATGAGTGCTATAGCGAGCTGTATTTTGATGAGCCGCCTATCGGCTTGTTGCAAGCTTGTGCGACGCTTGGACGCCATGACTTTAAGAGATGTCTGGTGTTTCATTCGTTGTCAAAGCGCTCAAATCTGCCCGGTTTGCGCTCAGGATTTGTGGCAGGGGATGCCACTATATTGCAGTCTTATTTGCACTATCGCACCTATCATGGCTGTGCGATGCCGATACCGCATCAACTGGCGTCTATCAAAGCGTGGCAAGATGAGAAGCATGTGGCACACAATCGTGCCCTTTATAAAGAAAAATTTGCGTTATGGATGCAGGATCTAGGCGCGCTATTAGAGCTGCGAATGCCTGAGGCAGGATTTTACTTTTGGATAAAAGCGCCCAAGCAGTTCGATGGCGATGATGAGATATTTGTCAAAGCCTTGTATGAACAGGCAAATATCCACGCCTTAGCAGGGCGTTATTTATCACGTGAGGTTGAAGGTCATAACCCCGGTAAAGGCTATGTGCGCCTCGCGCTTGTGGCAAGTGTTGAGGAAAGCGGCGAGGCGATTGGGCGTATTAAAAAAATGCTGAGCGCTTAGGCTGATTATTTAAAGAAGCGCGCACTTTTATAACCACAAACTTATTAAGGATAAGCGCGCAGATAATGCTATAGTAAGTCTCTATTACTCTGCTTTGTCGCCTCATTGCGGCGCTCAAATGTGCACTCAAGGATGATGCCATGCCCCAGCTTGATTTTAATCAACCCCCCTTTGATGTGCTAAGCCAAAGCGAGCGTCAAAGCCTCAAAAAACATACCCAAGTACGCTATTTAGCAGGCGATGAGTCCTTAGCGGCGGAGGATTATCAGTACTTTTTTGTGGTATTAAAAGGTCAAATTGAGCAAACTTTAAATGGCGAGTTTGTCGGCGCTTATTTGGGTGGCAAGCGCACTGATCAGCCCGATAGTAATGATTGGTTTGATAGTCGGCGGCTGCCTGAAGCGCAACATTTGAATGCGCAGCCAAAGGCTGAGCAAACGCCTCATCCGAGCTCTACTCAAGCGCCATTACACTATGGCTATCGTGCCAGTGAAGATACTTTGTTGCTACAAATCGATGGTAGTGCTATTGATAAAATCAGTGCGCAAAATCATTTAATTCGCCAATTATTATCCAACAAACTGCCCGAGCGCCTAAAAGCGTTGCAGCAGCGCCAAAGCGGACAAGCGCAGCCACTTGGCAATACCACTTATAATGCTCAGCAAGAAGTGCAGCAAATCATGCTGCAACCGGTGACCGATGTCAGTTTATTACCGGTACATATTATCGATGCCACCGATAGCTTATATCAGGCAGCGCATATTATGACGAGCGCGGGGCTCAAGCATGTACTGGTGCGCCCCAGTGATTACCCAGATAATCCAGCCGCCTCAGAGCGTACTTTGGGTATCTTGACTGATACAGATATTTGCCGCGCCGTCAGCGACCAGCAAGACCCTGCCGTGACCACTTGCCAGCAGTACGCCAGTTTTAATCTGCGTACTATCGACGCCGACCATGAGATTGGCGACGCGCTACTCACCATGACCCGCTACCGTATTCACAGACTGCCGGTTATCGATGATAACGGCAAAGTTGCGGGGATATTGGGGCAAAGCGATATGCTCGCCCACATTGGGCATCACTCGCAGCTGATTAGTATTCAAATTGAGCAGGCGCAAGACCTCAGCAGTATCGGCACCGCCGTGGAGCTGATTGGGCGTTATATTCGCGCGCAACAACAAAACGGTGTCAAAATCGGAGTGGTCAGCCGTATGGTGCAAACCCTAAACGCGCAAGTTTTTACTAAGCTGTGGCAACTGATTGTCCCTGATGAGGTGCTGCAAAACACCTGCGTCATCGTCATGGGCTCTGAGGGGCGCGGCGAGCAAATCATGCGCACTGACCAAGACAATGCGCTGATTATTCGTGACGGCTATAGTCACCCAGAATTGGCGGCGTTTGCCGATACTTTTAATCATCAATTGGCAGAATTTGGCTATCCATTGTGTGATGGCAATATCATGATGAACAATCCACTGTGGCGTCAGAAAATCACCCCGTTTAAAAAGCAAATCAGCTTATGGTTTCGTAATACTGACCCGATGCACGGGATTTATCTGTCCGCCATTTTGGACAGTGAATATGTCTGCGGTGATGAGGCGCTATTGACCCAAGTCCGCGCCCATCTCAAGGTTGCCCATCGTCAATCCGATCCGATGTTTATACGCCAGTTCGTGCGTGCCGCCTTGCAGTTCGGTGATGTCAATCAGTGGTGGCAAAAGTTTGTACCGCTATTGGGCAAGCCTGCCGCCACTGATATCGACCTTAAAAAAGCAGGGATTTTTCCACTGGTACATGGTATTCGTGCTTTGGCACTAGAGAACGATATCTTGCAAGTACCTAGCAGCAAAAACCGCCTCAAAGCCTTGGTACAAGCTGGGGCATTAAATCAAGAGCGTGCCGATGAGCTCAACGAGGCGCTGGAGTTTTTTATGGGACAGCGCTTGGCAGTGGCACTGAGCACCGAGGACAAACACGCGCGCGAGGTGGACCCCACGACTTTATCGGCGCTTGAGCGTGACGTCTTAAAAGAGTGTCTGGCGGTGGTCAAAAGCTTTAAAAATCAATTATTCTTGCACTATAAGCTAGAGTTTTAACTGCCTTTATTCATGGTATTTATGATACAAAAATAGGATGGCATATATTATGAGCTGGCTAAAACAACTCTCATCCTCATGGAAAAAAAATCAGCTACAGCGCCCAGAGCTGCAGTCGATGTTTGAGCCACCCAACGCTGGGCAGTGGGTGGCGATTGATTGTGAAATGACAGGGCTAAACCCCAAAAAGCATCACTTGCTGTCGGTTGCCGCCATTCATATCAATGATAATAGGATTGATACCGGTAATGGCTTGCATCTGATTTGCCGTCCGCCCAGTATGCCTAATCGCGATACCATCGTCATTCATGGTCTGCGCGCCGGTGATGTCGAGCAGGGCATGAGCTATGATGAGATGCTCGCCTTGTTGCTGCCTTTTATTGATAATCGCCCTATCGTTGGCTTTTGTCCGCAAATAGATATTGCCTTTTTAAATCCATTGGTCAAGCAATATATGGGCGCTACGTTGCCCAATGAGGTGCTCGATGTGCGGCGTTTATATGCCCTCAGGATGCATGAGCGCGACCCCAACACCCCCACAGCCGCCCAGCAATTACCCAAAATTTTGGCACAGTATGATATCCCTGAAATGGGTGCGCATGATGCTTATAATGATGCAGTGATGACCGCTATGGCGTTTTTGCATGTACGTTAAATGAGCGTCATAGGGATAAGCCGTTTTTAAAAAGTAGCCAATGATTGTTATGGCTAAGCGGCACGTTTATGCCAAAACGACAATTCATGATACGCTCAACTCATGATACTATAGGGCGTTTTTTATAGCTGATGATGTTGCCATGCCAAGCCTTTTTAAATGTAGCCCTGTTCAATTAAAACCGCCCTTTATCTTGCTCACTTTGGCAAGCATGCTACCGCTACTCAGCCAAGCGGCATTACCCGAGCCTGTGCAGACGGCATTGACCCGCGCCGCCTTGAGCCCCAATGATATCAGCATCATTATCAGCCCCGTTGGCGCTAAAAATCATAGCTCATTGCCGCCTGTGCTATCCGTCATTCATAAGCAGCCCATCAAAATTAAGCAACAAGTGCGCCAAATAAACGCTTATACCGATGACCCTTATACCCACTTAAGTATAGAATATGCCGCGCCCATAGTGCCGAGCAGCAAGGATGCAGTCGCAAAAAGTGCGCCAAATAACACGGCAAATCCTGCCCCTAAGGTGCTACCACCGCCAAAACCGCTACTCAGCCATCAGCCCAATACGCCGCGCATGCCTGCTAGCACCATGAAACTGATACCCAGCTTCGTGGCGCTGGATACTTTGGGCGCTGATTTTGTCTGGTTCACACGGGTCTATCATAGCGGCGTCATAATCGGCACGCGTCTGCATGGTGATTTGATTATACAAGGTAGCGGCGACCCGAAGATGACGCATGAGCGCCTGCAAGGGCTACTACTCAAAGTAAAACAGGCGGGTATCAGTCATATCGAGGGCGATATTATCGTTGATAGTGCGGTGTTTAAGGCGGTCAGTAAAAACCCTGCCGCCTTTGATAACGCCCCGCTACGCCCTTATAATGCGAGCCCTGATGGGTTTTTGGTCAATTTTAATACCGTCGCTATCAACAGCTATCCGCTGACCAATGGACAGGCAAAGCTAACTTATACCCCGTCATTGGCAAATTATCAGCTGCCAAGCACCATTGGCACACGCACGGCAAAGTGCTCACATGCGCGTAACAGCCTAGCGCCGCAGTGGCAAGCGGACGCGCTACGGCTCAATGCCAAGCTGCCGAGTAGCTGCGGTGAGCATGTGTTTTATGTCGGCTATCCTGATGCCAAAGATTTTGCCGCCCGCGTCATTAAAGCCCAGTGGCAAGCGCTCGGAAATACGCTGAGCGGCACGGTCAGCGCCCAAGAGCAAGCTTATCAGCCCCATTCACGTTATAGTCTCTCTAAAACCAAGCCAAACGCCCCTGTATTAACGGGTTTGGCATTATTGCCCGTCGCCCCCTTACCCATTGTCAGTTATCCCTCGCTCAATCTGACTCAGCAAATTTATGATATTAACCACTTTTCAAACAACGTCATGACTGAACAAGTAACACTCTCAATCGGTGCTTATCGGGATTTAGCTTTGTCTAATAAAGCCCTGCCGAATAAAGCCCTGCCGAATAAATCACAGGCTAAAAATCCGTCAAAACCAAGCACTATCAAGGCAAATAGCCTCTATCAATTTGCGACACCCAGTAGCGATTATCCGCAAGCGCTCCAAAGCATCACTCAATGGTGGCAAACCCATCTGACCACGCCGCCGCCTCATCTGACCAATGGTTCAGGGCTGTGCCGCGAGTGTCGCCTCACCGCTGCCAATGTAGAGGAATTACTCACTTACGCGTATCAGCATCCTAGTTTTGACGCTTATGTCAGCTCCTTAGGGGTGGCTGGGGTCAGCGGCACTATTTTGCACCATAGCGAGCGCTTACCGACATCCGCCGCTATCGGACGCGCTTGGATAAAAACCGGCACCTTAAATAATGTCACCGCCATGGCAGGCTATGTCAAAGGACAATCAGGGCAAGATTATACTGTGGTTGGGCTGATTAATACCGAGCAGGCACTCAACCCTGATACCGCCAGACCGGTATTAGATGCTATGCTTGATTGGACAGCGCAGCAATAATAAGCTGCCATTTATGAGCTCAATGGCTTTACCTTAATCATTCAATTTAAGACTTCACCTCAAAACGTCACTTCAACACTTCATTTAAATATTTCACTTTAATATAAGTTACTTAATGCCGCCAATTATGCCCAAGTTTAATAAAGCTACATCTAAAATAGCCAATCCAGTGCCCAAAACTTCCTCTACAAGCAAAATAACGCCCTATGTCGGCTTTTTTGCTATTGGTTTTATTTTAGCCAATACCATCGCCATCTTGATTCAAAGCCAACTGGCGCTGAACTCTTATGTGGTCATGGTGCTCTCGGTGTTACTGGGCGCTTATGTTGCGGTGTATAAATTCACCAAACATCAACGCCGCGCCATGACTATAAAAGAGGGCAATCGCTTAACCTTTGCCAGTGTCGGTGTCGTATGGCTGCTGAGCGCAGGCTATTTATTGGGGTTATGGTTATGGCTGTTTGATGCCATTGACCGCGAGGTACTGCTGGAGATGAGCGCGGAGCAACCTTTGCCGTTATTAAGCGCGCTTATGATGATGATTATCGTCACTGTGGTCAGCGCCCGTATCGGCATACTGGCGTTTAATCGCTTATTGCTGCCTAAGTGAGAAGGGAGACTTAAAACGGGCTTTAATAAGGGTTAAATAGCCGCGTCATTTGTCTATATCGCCGTCTCAATTTTAACCGTTTACCCAAATGGGCTACAAAAAATGTAAATTATCCTTGATAAAATCCGTTACGATAATTGAAGGTAGGCTATTATTTATCCAAACAGCGATTTATACAAACAGCCACCCCTTACAAGGAGCGTATATTATGGATATGTTATTTTTTGATAGTATCGATAAGCTTGGGCGTATCGTATTGACCGCTGTAATGGTGTATATATTTATTGTGCTGCTGACCAAAATATCAGGTAAGCGCGCAACCTCTCAGCTCAATAATTTTGATTGGATTATGACGGTGATGATTGGCTCCTTGGGCGCGAGTACAATTTTGCTCAAAGATATTCCCTTTATCGAGGGCGGGGTGTCTATTATGACCTTGTACTTTTTGCAGTTTTTGGTCACCAAATACGCCTCAGTCTCGCCCGCCTTTAGCAGCGTTATTTTATCAGAGCCGCGTATTGTCTTTTATCAAGGGCAGTTTTTGCAAGACGCCATGCGTAGCGAGCGGCTGACCCGCCAAGAGCTTGAAAGTGCGATGCGTAACGAGGATATCAAAAGCTTCAATGATATCGAAGCCATCGTTTTTGAGTCTGATGCGACTTTATCTATCATTACCAAAAACAGTAAAACACCTCCTACCGATGCTATCTCTGAGACTTTGCGCTCGTTGACCGGTTAGAGTGATATTACCCATAACGATAATTCAAAAGGACTGTTAAAAAGGACACCTCAGGATGAAAGTACGCCTATTAACCGTAGGACATAAAATGCCCAAATGGGTTCAAGATGGTTTTGATGAATATTACAAACGTATTCAGCCGATGCTCAGCACCGAAATCATTGAGCTCCCCGCTGCCAAACGCGCCAAAAATCCCTCTGATGCTAACTTGGCGCAGTACCGCACCCAAGAAGGACAAGCCATACTAGCCGCTCATGCCAGTGCAGGTCGTGCGCAATTATGGGTGCTCGATGTCAAAGGCAAGATGCTCTCAACAGAAGGCTTGGCGGATAAATTAGCCGAGGGCATGCTACAAGGTGATGATATCGCCTTGGTTATCGGCGGGGCAGATGGGGTGTCGGCGGACGTCTTAGCAGCGGCGGATGTTAAGTGGTCGCTGTCCGCACTGACCTTGCCGCATCCACTGGTACGAGTGGTCTTGATGGAGCAGCTGTATCGGGCAATGAGTATCAATCATAATCATCCTTATCATCGTGGCAACTAGACCGTGTCCTTAATCTGAACGCTAACATCTAAATCGGTTAAAATCGCCAACCTAATAGATTGAAATACGCACGCGTGCCCTAATAAATGAATCATGAATTATCCTAATGCACATCTCAAAACCGATAGCACCATCACAGCGGCTAGCGCTTGGGCGGATACCCCCGCTGCCCTTAATAATGCCGCGCGGCTGCCAGCGCTATTTATCTCGCATGGGGCGCCGACGCTAGCGATTGAGCAATCAGCGACCACCAGCGCCCTTGCGCGTATCGGACAAAATCTGCCCAAACCACGGGCAATTATCATTATGTCCGCCCATTGGCAATCCTCAAGTCTTGAGATTAGCAGCAACCCCAAACCTAAGACGTGGCATGACTTTTCGGGATTTGAGGCGCCGCTTTATGAGCTACAATATCCTGCCGCAGGTCACGCCGTGCTTGCCGAAGCGCTTGCTCAGCAATTGAGCGCCCGCGATATCGCTTGCCGTGTCAATCCGCTGCGGGTCTCTGATCATGGCGTCTGGGCACCGCTCAAGCATCTATATCCAGCAGCGGACGTCCCCATCGTACAGATATCGCTACCCCAGCATTATGACAGTGTGGCGTGCTATCAGCTGGGCGCCCAATTAGCGGCACTGCGTGATGAGCAAATCATGATTATCGGCTCAGGTAATATCACGCATAATTTGCAAGCGATGCGTTGGCAGGCGGACAGTGTGGACCACGCTGCCAAAGACTTTAAGCTTTGGTTATTGCAGCAGCTCAAAACCGATATTCCAAGCGCTTTGGACTGGCAGCAATATCCCAATTATAAAAACATTCATCCGAGCGATGAGCACTTACTGCCACTATTTTTTGCCTTAGGGGCAGGTCAGCGGGTCAGTGTGGTGCATCAAAGCATGGCGCATCATAGCTTAGGGATGGATATTTATCGCTTTGATTAGTCTCTATTGCATCTTCAAATCTTGACTAAAAAGCTACTTTTTTAAGGCTAATGGGGTAAATAATCCTGCCCGCTCCATTTCCCCTGCGACGCTAAATAATGTTGCCTCATCATTCATACGCCCAATTAATTGCATACCAATGGGCAAGCCTTTTTTACTCATCCCTAAAGGCAGTGAGATAGCAGGCAAACCTGTAACATTACCCAATAAGGTAAATGCCATTTTGCTTAATACCGGATGGCTTAGCTTTTCAATCCTGCCTGAACTAAAGGCATATTTGCCCACATTGATGCCTTTATTGAGCACGCCCGCCGTACGCATCAGCAGCTCATCACGGCGACTAGGCGGTAATACACCGTGTTTAACCGCCGGTGTGGGCACGGTTGGACACAATATCATATCCACCTCTTCAAGTAACAGACCTGTTTGATACTGACTGTGATGCCAACCTTGCTTGGCGTGAACTAAATCGACTGCGGATAATGAACGCCCAAGCAGCGCCATATTATAGGTTTGCGGCTCTAGGTTTTTGATATGTTCTGCACCGAAACAGCGCGCTATATTATCGATAGTAAATGCCGTATGCGCACAAATCACCACCATAAAATCATGCCAAAATCGTTCGATATCAATATTAGGCTCAGCAGGAATCACCCGATGCCCCATAGCCTCTAACTGCTTTGCCGTCTGCTCAAGTACTGCTAATACCTCTTTATCAATGACAGTATTGGCAATCAGCGGGCGCTGATGCAGTGCAATCGTTAATTGTTTTGGCGCGCGCATGGCAGCTTGCAAAAACGTCCCCTCAGGCGGCGCAATCACATATGGTGCACCGATTTCGCGACCACTGGTAGCGTCAAGCATGGCAGCACTATCACGCACACTACGAGTAATCACATGGTCAGCCACCGCGCCATCCCAACCCTCCCCAAGTGCAGCCCCTAACGGATTACGTCCACGACTCGGCTTCATGCCGATGACGCCACACCATGCCGCCGGAAAACGAATCGAGCCGCCACCATCACCTGCGCCTGCCATCGGTACGATACCACTGGCGACCGCCGCGGCACTACCACCCGATGAGCCGCCAGAGCTATAGCCCTTTTTGAAGGGATTATGAGTGGCGCCGTGGGCTTTGGGCTCAGTGGTGATGATTAAACCAAATTCAGGGGTATTGGTTTTGCCAAAAGTATTGACCCCCGTTGCTTTCATGCGTTTAACGATTTCACTATCGGCAGTATTGATGATATTGACACTGCGCGCGCCCATCGTTATCGGCTCACCTTCGAAATAAAACGACAAGTCTTTTAGCAAATAAGGGACGCCATGAAATACGCCTGCGGGCAATCCTGCTTGCGCAGCGGCATACGCACGCTCATCAAAACGGTGGATAATGGCATTGAGTTTGGGGTTGAGTGTATTAGCACGCGTGACTGCCGCATCCAACATCTCTTTGGCACTGACCTCCCCTGCATTGACCAAAGCGGCTAAGCCGAGCGCGTCATATTGAGTATATTGT
>DAIPIF010000061.1:0-10001 GCA_036770925.1 Psychrobacter sp. | reverse complement strand
GAAAATCTTTTTCCAAAATTCGTCCCAGCCTTTGAGCACTGAGGCATTGACCACCGCGTTATCAAAGGATAACGAGATTTCCATCACTGCCAAAATCGCAGTAATAGATAAGGTGGCTATCATGCCACCCATACCGCCATGTGAATATCCCCACCAAGCTGCTACGGCTAGTGCAATAGCGGTGAAAATAAAGTCTAAATAAAAATGTCTCATGACATATCCTGTCTGGTTACATAAAGCTAAAATGACCTTGTTATAGGCAAAAAACACAAAAAAGTGGCTATTGCTAACCACTTTTCCTGTGTAAATTTATAAGAAACATAAAGCATTGTGAGAGATTTGGCTATCTTTAATTGTCACTATTTCACAATTATTTACACTTTATATAGGAGACACGATGCTCGGTTATATCCCAGTTAATACTCGCTGACGCTATTAGATATCGACACCATATTGATGGCACATGGCTTGCAGGCCGCCTGAGTAACCTTGACCAACCGCGCGGAATTTCCACTCGCCGCTATGACGATAGACTTCACCAAACACCATCGCAGTTTCTACCGAGTAGTCTTCTGCTAAGTCGAAACGTACCACTTCTGTGCCCGTTTCTTCGTTGACGACGCGGATAAAGGCGTTAGCCACTTGTCCGAAGTTTTGACCACGGGCAGTGGCATCATGAATGGTGACAGTGACCACGATTTTATCGACATCGCTTGGCACTTGGGTTAAGTTGACTTTGACCACTTCGTCATCGCCATCACCCTCGCCAGTACGGTTGTCGCCGGTATGCTCAATAGCGCCATTATCAGATTTTAGCTGATTATAAAAAATAAAATCATGATCTCCGCGTACTTTGCCAGTGGCATTGACTAAAAAAACACTGGCGTCCAAATCGAACTCAGCACCAGAGGTGGCGCGCTCATCCCAGCCAAGACCAATCAGTAATTTGGTTAAGTTTGGGTCTGTTTTGGTAAGCGATAAATTACCGCCTTTATTGAGAGATAAAGCCATGAAAGTGTCCTTATTATTAAATGAACTATAAAAATACTAGAAAATACAAAAGTATGCCCATGTTAGCCAAGTCAAAATACCTGCTTAGCAATACTCTATCATAACAACAAAAAATGACCCAATCAAAGCGAGTTGGGTCATTTCAGCGTTCATTTTTTGTAGCAGCGGTTTATATCAGCATACGACAATCAGATTTTAGCGATGGCGAATCTCAAAGCTTTGATGAATCGGTTTTTTGGGATTAAAATCAAAACCAATGGTTTGTGAGGTAATATCCGTAATGTTATAGCGCTCTATCAGTTGCTCATCAAGCTCAAAGCGGCTGAAGTTATTAGAAAAATACAGCACGCCATCAGTGGTTAGACGGTTCATGGCGCGGTTAATCAGGGCAGCATGGTCGCGCTGCACATCAAAGGTGCCTTGGAATTTTTTGGAGTTGGAGAATGTCGGCGGGTCAATAAAGATAATATCGAATTGCTCCGTATTGTCCTTTATCCACTCAAAAATATCCGCCGCGACAAACTGATACTGACGCCCACTGACATCCAGACCATTTAAGGTAAAGTTTTGTTTGCCCCAGTCCAGATAGTTTTGTGATAAATCCACACTGGTGACTTTTTTGGCACCCGCTAGCGCCGCATGGACACTCGCTGTACAAGTATAAGCAAATAAGTTCAGTACGGATTTGCCGTGGCTATTGGCTTTGATACGCGCGCGCATATTACGGTGGTCAATAAACAGCCCCGTATCGAGATAATCGGTAAAATTCACATAAAAATAAGCGCCGTCTTCACGAGCGATATAGAATTTACCCTTTTTCTCAGTATTGCCTTGTTTACTATATTGCTCATTACCCGATTGACGCGCGCGGGTCTTGATAAAGACTTGCTCACGATTGACATTCAGCACTTCACGAATACCCATTAATGCCAAATTAAAGCGTTTGCGTGCGGTCTCAGGCGGAATGGTTTTGGGCGGTGCATATTCTTGCACATGCGCATAATCACCGTATAAATCAATGGCGACCTTAAAATCAGGCAAATCGGCATCATAGACGCGTATATTACTGACGCCTTCTTTATTGGCTTGTTTTCTAAGTTTAGCAAGGTTTTTTTGCAAGCGATTGATAAAGTCGAGCCCTTCTTCTACCTCAATCTCACGCTTCTCAAAACGGCTGACTAAATTGCCCGTTTGCCCTGCAATCAGCGCACCATAACGGAAATAAACCGTGATAGCACCATTATGACAGCGTAGGGTTTTTGGCTCTTTAATCGGTAAAATATCCACTTGCTCAACGTTAGCAGCAAGGATACCGAGCATCGGATTGACCCCGCTACCGGCGAAGCTGTCTTGTAAAATCAGCCCAATCGCTTGATACAAGGGCTTAATCATCTCCTCATCGCCCAAACGCTCACCATAAGGCGGGTTGGTAATGATGAGCGGATTGCTCAAGCGCCCGTCTTTGACCATAGGACGTAAGGTATTGCTGAGCTTATCTAGCGCCCGCGTTTCGATATCCAATAACGGTAATAAGTCTTGTAATCCTGCCGCAATTAGGTTCTTTTCGGTGGCGATAATCGCGCCTTTATCGGCATCAAAACCTAAGATAAGCGGCAAGGTGTCAGGCTGCTCAATAGCAATAGCCAGCCCTTCTTTGAAACGGGTTTGCGCGTCATCAATCATCGCTTGCCATAGGGTTTCATCATGATGCTGCCACTGATAAAAACCAAACTGACTGCCAGCTTTATCGATACCCACCGCATAATCGCAATGCATCAGCAGCGCTTCGATAATAAAAGTACCGGAACCGCACATCGGGTCAATTAATGCATTATAAAAAGGCGCATCGCCTGCCGCGTTTTTGAGATGCCAGCCGGCACTATAGAGGAGGGCGGCGGCTAAGTTTTCTTTTAGCGGTGCATCGGTCATCGCCACACGATAGCCACGGCGGTGCAAACTGGTACCGGATAAGTCCAAATACAGCTCGGCTTGCTTGTCATTGACCGTCGCAAAAATAGCAAAGTCAGGGTTTTTGCTATCGACGTTCGGACGGCTGTCATACACCTCATTAAAGGTATCGGCAATCGCATCTTTGATACGTAGCATCGCAAACTGCTGACTGACCGCCACGCGTTTATCGACAGACAGACGAATAGCAAAGGTTTGCTCTAAGCTAAATTGCTCCGTCCAATTAATGGACTTTGCCAAACCATAGAGCTGCTCTGCCACATCATATTCAGTATTGATGTTTTTACGTTTAATCAGCATCAGTACCCGTGATGCCACGCGTGACCATAGGCAAATGGTATATAAGTCTTTTAGAGTGGCGCTCACGGTGAGACGCCCCGTGCTTTTTATTTCGCTGGCAATACCAAAGCTATCAAGCTCAGTCTGGAGTGGCAGCTCTAACCCATCGGCACAGGTGATGACAAGGTCGAGCGATAATGCGGGTGAAGAAGCGGGCGTGTTGGGTGCGGTCATACGGATACCTGTGTGGCTAAAGGGATAAATCGTGGAATAAAATAATGCAACTTAACGGCATAAAAGGGTAATTTTAGCATAATCCACTAGCGATAGTGACGGAGCGCTTTAGAATTCATCCGTTGCGCTGACGAAATACTTATCAAGGCTTGTTTTTAGGACTAGTTTTTAGGGCTTACTTTTAATGAATGAGACGTCTGACTCTACTATTTGCGTGGTAGTGGCAAATGGCTTAGTGGCTATCGGATAATCGACATCCTTTGGCATCAGCAGGCGCATATGCGGATAAGGGGTGGAGATATCTGCCGCATCAAAGGCGCGTTTGATATTTTCTTTTAAATCTTCTTTTATTTTGGGTATACGGGCGACAGATGCCGGTTTTACCCAAAAGCGCACGATAAAAAACACCCCATATTCGCCGATTTCAGCCACGGTCGCCGACGTTTCAGGTCGGCTTAATATGCTGTCCGTATCGGTTAATACTTGCAACATGAGACTACGGGCGCTATCAATATCATCTTCGAGAGCAATACGCACTCGAATATCAAAACGTACAAAGTTCTTAGAGGTTAAATTCGTCACCTCAGAGGAGGCAACATTGGCGTTAGGAATAATCACCGTAATATTATCACGGGTCAAAATATGGGTAGTACGCAAAGAGATGAGCACCACGCGCCCCTCGTTATCATTGAGGCTTATCCAGTCGCCCACCTGAAAAGACTGCTCAAGCAAAATAGTAATACCCGCGATAAAGTTGGCTAATGTCGACTGCGCCGCAAAACCTACTGCCAAACCGACAATCCCTAGACCGGCGACTAAAGAGACGATATCAAAGCCAAATTGTGCCATCACCGTGGCAAGCCCAAGTATCCAAATCAGCACTGATAATATATTTCTGAGCAGCTGCTCGATAGACGCATTCAGCCCATAATGCTGCAGTACACGGTGAATAATTTGCCCAGAGGATGTCCACAGCACATAATAAATCCCGCCCCAAATACTCGCCTTGGCAGTCGCCTTAACCGTACTGGGTTCAAAATAAATCTGACTCATAATAGCAATCATACTGGCGACGACCCAGATATAACGCAGCACAGAACGGGCAATTTTGGCACGGCGCTCATTTAAACGGAGACGCGCTTTATTATGCTTAAGCAGATAAATCGCTAGCCAATAAAAAAACCCCAATACCGCAAGCAGTATTAGGATTTTTATACTCGTACTTGCCAGCTCGACGCTATAAGCGCCCCAGTCGCGTGAATCGTTCTCCGCTGAACCACCGACGGCAAGATAAAAACTGGTATGCAAATCGCGGATAATTTCTTGAAAAAAATCAGTAATACTAGCGATTGCCATTATTTTATCCATGAGTGGGTGAGCAGGATACAGCGATAAAATTGTAGCTCAGCTGTTGTCTAAAAGCCATCTTCTTGTGTGTCGATTGTTTGATAAGGGATAGCCATTTGACGTTGAACATCACGCAGCGCGCTGCGCAGTCCCTCTAAAATAGTCGGGTGATAAAAAGGCGTATCTAACAACTCTTTGATACTCAAATCATTGGTAATCGCCACTGCCAATATATGGGCAATATATTCAGCATCGGGTCCCACCATACTCGCCCCTAAGATTCTATCCCTTTTTTTGCAGCCATAGAGGTGCAACAGACCACCATTGACACCCATAACCCGACTGCGCCCTTGGTTATCAAAACTGGCTTTACCAATGACATAATCAAGAGTGGGGTCGGCTTCGATTTCAGGTAGTGAGAGCCCAACATTGATGATTTGCGGCGCACAAAATACTATAGACATAGGGATAGCAGGCGCGCGGATATAAGCGGCGGTGTTGTCGGTACAGACCGAACTACCGGCACTAAAACCCTCATCACTCGCAACGTGCAGCAGTGGCAGATGGGCATTGGCATCACCGACAATATAGACATCAAGCGTGCCTATTTGCCCCGTATTTTTGTCTAAATGCTCTGGACGGTCTTTATCATCCAGCTCAACCCCTAAATTTTCAACACCTAATGCGGCAATATTATTGCGCCGTCCAGTGGCGACTAACACATAGTCACCTTGCCACTGGGCTTCTTGACCGTCTTTATCTTTATAATCAAGATAAGCAAGGGTAGTATCATTAGCATCAGTTTGGGTGCCGACATCGCTGATGTCACTGCCTAATTGCAGATTGAGCTCACGGCTTAAGCATTCAATTGCCTTCTCATTAATAGCATCATCTTTAAGCCCCGCCACGCGCTTGACCCGATTAAATACGGTCACTTTTACCCCTAAACGGGTCAATGCTTGCGCCAACTCCAAACCAATCGCCCCTGCGCCAACCACTGCCATAGAGCGCGGCAAGTCAGTCAGCTCAAACACGCTATCGGAGGTGAGCAGCGTAGCGCCCAATTTATCCGCCCAGCCGTCAGGGATAAATGGCGTGCTACCAGTGGCAATAATAATTTTTTCTGCGGAAATACGCTCGTCATTAACCTCAATCAGACCGTCTTTATTAATATAGGCGCGACCTGCTATCTTTTTATCCTCAGCCCACCCCGCCACTTGTTGTGCTACAAAGCCTGTAAAACGATCGCGCTCGGCTTGCACTCGCGCCATCACTTGCTTGCCATCGATAGTGACCTCGCTATGAATACCAAAGGACTGCGAATGTTTTGCATCATGGGCACGGTCGCCGGCAGCGATAAGTAATTTACTCGGCATACAGCCGATGGTGGCACAAGTGGTCGTCCAAAACCCCTCATTAATAATCACAATGTTTTCAGTGGTTTTGCTGGCTTGGCGAAAGGCGTTTTGTCCTGCTGTACCAGCGCCTATCACCGCCACTGAGACGTGACGGGTGGCTTTATTGGCAGCATGAGCCGCATTTTTCTCTGATGAATCAGTCATGGTTGTCTCAAATTCTGGTGTAATGGTTTTTAATAAAAATGGCGTTTATGATGTCGTTGAGCTCAGGTTTACTTTAAAACCTCAAGCAGGCGCGTGGCATAATCTTTAGCCCGTAAATTGCGCTGGGCATGGGTGAGAGTGCCGTTTTTATCAAAGACGAAAGTTGAGCGTACCAACCCCAAAGTCATTTTGCCGTACATGTTTTTTTCTTTAATTACCTCAAAGTGGTGGCACAATTGCTCATCGGCATCACTGATAAGGGGGATATGTAACTGATGTTTTTTGATGAAGTTAATATGCGACTCGATACTATCACGTGAGACTCCGATAATATCGTAGCCTAAAGCATCAAATGCATGAAGATGAGCGGTAAAGTCAGTCGCTTGCGTGGTGCAACCGGGCGTATTGTCTTTGGGATAAAAGTAGAGAATCAGCCCTTTTTGAGTATGAGCGACCAGCTGTTTTAGACTGATATTATCCTGAATAAGATTGCCATTTAGCTCACGTACGATGGCGACAGGAAAGTCAGGTAAGGCGATACTTTCGGTAGTTGGTTTTGCCATTATAAACGCCCTTGTAGGATTGTAATTATCCTTAGTCTTACACTTTGAGGGTTTATTGGCAACTCTTGGCAACAAAAAAAGACTGACACGGGTCAGTCTTTAATGATTTGTATCTTAAGTCATACGTTAGCCGCTCAAAAAACCCTGTTTAGGGCAGTGATAGCTATTGTTAAGCAGGTTTTTGTGGCGGCTTTAAATCTAAGCCAGTCGTGCATTGTTGCAGTTCTTGCTGCATTTTTTTGACATAAGGCAATCCTGACGGGTCCTTTTTATCAATACCGTAGCTCTCAATTTCCCACATTTGACCGATAGTCATTTTACTACGTACATTGATAGTACAGTTACATAGTTTGGTGGCAGTGTTTTTATCAGCCACTTTATAGGTCACTGCGCCACTCACGCATTGGTCAATATTACTCTGGCGGATATCAGTGGCATTGGCTTGTGGAATGGTAATCAAGGCAGTCAGGGCGAGTGGTAAAAGGTGTAACCGTTTCATAAATGTCCTTTAATAAATCTTGTCAATCAAATAACTGAGTAAAAAACAGCGACACAATAAAAGCATAGTAGAGATTACTGTTATTGTATGAGCTGTTGTTATTGCACTAAAAAAGATAAAAGCCTGCCTACCATAACAATTATGACCAATAAAAACAGCATACGCGTGCTGTATTGATGCAAGCAAATGTTACGCTTCTGTATAAATGACGGCTGATACGCCCGCTAAATCCCATAACATAGAGAGAATCTAAGGCTGTTTTTGATACTGGGTGGGGTCAGCAATGCCCGCTTGAGCAAATCCTTGGCGGCGCAGCGCGCAGCTATCACACATGCCACATGCCAACCCTTGCGCATCTGCTTGGTAGCAAGAGATGGTCTGACTATAATCGACCCCAAGCGCTAGACCAAGCTCAATCGTTTGCGCTTTTGATAACTGCTGTAGTGGTGTCTGAATACTTAAATGGTGTCCGGTGACCCCCGCTTTAGTTGCAAGGTTTGCCATCTGCTCAAAAGCGGCAATATATTCAGGGCGGCAATCAGGATAGCCTGAATAATCCACTGAGCTTACGCCAATGACGATATGATTGGCATCAATCACCTCTGCCACCGCCAAGGCGTAGGACAAAAATATCGTATTACGGGCGGGTACATAAGTGTTGGGAATCGTATCGTTATCGATGACATCATACTTTTTATGAGGGAATTTATCGGCATCGCCGTCCGGTATAATCATGCTGTGGTCAGTCAGCGATGAGCCGCCTAATTGGGCGATATCGATATCAATAATACGGTGGGGCACTGCAGCCGTTTGCGCAATAGTTTTGGCAGCGACCAGCTCGCTATTGTGGCGTTGACCATAATTGAAGCTGACCGCGGTTACTGTCGCGTAACGCGCTTTTGCCCAATATAAACAGGTCACAGAATCTAAACCCCCTGATAGCAATACCACTGCATTTTGCTTTTGGTGTGCCATTGAGGAATCAGTATGCGCTTCAGAGAGAGGCTGAGTGATAGCGGAGTCGAGGTTTTGCATAGCATTTGTCATCATAGAAGTCGGTTATTCATCAGCAAAACGCCTATTTTAACAAAATTAAGCCTTTTACAAAACCGTGAAAGTAGTAGGGAATGAGCCGCCGCCTTGAATCGTGGTTTATAGCGTGCTTAGCGTCGTTCTATTTTGGGCTATCGCTGAGTATTTAGCGTCTGTTTTCAAATGCTTAGCAAATTTTGCTATAATCGCTCCTGCTTGTAATAGTGCCTTAATTAGTGCCTGATTACCCACCCATTCTGATACAGACAATGAGCCATATATGACCGCCGCCACCCTTTATATGCCTAATAGCGCCTCTGCTTCTTTCGACTCTTCCTCTGCTGAGGTCTTTATCGATACCGCTGCGCGCCCAAGCGCTGACACTGAAAGTCGTAAGCAGCAGGCAACTGATGACAAAGATACCCAAGCAGGGGCAATGATAGGAGCAGAATCGCCTTATTTTCGTAAACTACAAAAAAAGCTCCGCCGGCAGGTCTCACAGGCGATTCATGATTTTAATATGATAGAAGATGGCGATGTCGTCATGGTCTGCATCTCAGGCGGCAAAGACAGCTATACTTTGCTGGATATCTTACTATTATTAAAGCGTGTAGCGCCTATTCGTTTCGATATCGTCGCGGTGAATTTAGACCAAAAACAGCCAGATTATCCAGAAGAGGTATTGCCTGAATACTTAAATCAGCAAGGTATCGCTCATTATATTTTAGAAAAAGACACTTATAGTATTGTCAAAAGCGTCATCCCAGAAGGCAAAACCTATTGTTCTGCTTGCTCACGCCTGCGCCGAGGCTCGCTATATGGTTTTGCCAAACAAATTGGCGCAACCAAAATCGCTTTGGGTCACCACCGCGATGATATGCTCGCCACTTTCTTTTTAAACCTATTTCACGGCGGCACCCTCAAATCCATGCCGCCCAAGCTATTGAGCGATGATGCGCAAAACGTCTTGATTCGTCCACTGGCATATGTCGAAGAAAAAGACATTATCGAATATGCTCATTATAAAGCATTCCCCATTATTCCCTGCAATTTATGTGGCAGTCAAACCAATCTGCAGCGTGCCATTATTAATGACATGCTGCGGGAGTGGGATGATGCGCATCCGCAGCGTTTGGCATCTATATTTAAAGCCATGCAAAACGTCGCGCCCTCACAATTAGCCGATCGTGAACTATTTGATTTTGAAAACTTAAGCCTGCAGCGTGATGATACTGAGCGTCTATTTGAAGGTGAAAATATTCAAGTCGGACAGACAGACAGCCTTGCTGAGATGGGACTACCCACTACGCCTGCATCGCGCATTTTTAATCCTCAGGCAAATCATCAGTCGTCTACAGCCACTCAACCACAAATATACCAACCCAGTCCGCAAAAAATCCCAACGGTTAATCCCGTCATTTAAGGTGATGATTTAAGGTGATGCCTGAAGCCTATCATTGCATCCCATAAATCTCAGCCAGTACCCAAAATAAAAGACCAGCTCAT
>DAIPIF010000060.1:0-10020 GCA_036770925.1 Psychrobacter sp. | reverse complement strand
AGCAATATAGCGGAATCAAGATTAAATCATGGAATCAAAAAAGCAAGATTATGGGGTGCTTACTGATTCCATAAAAAGTGCAGAACCTCATACTCAAAACAGACTGGCACCGCCACAAAATTAGCCATAGAGTGAGCAGCACAGCACTTGCAATCAGCACCGCATACGAATATCAGTAAATGACCTTATCCGCCCTCAATGTGACTACAGGCGCAATCATGCCAGCGCTTAATAATTGACGGCTAAACGCTTAGCTTTAAGCGTGAATAGTTGAGCCATGCGAATTGGTGCGAAGCAGACGCACATAAACGCATCAAAAACGCAGCGATAAACTGGCTAGATTTCAAATCACAGTGCGCGTCATTAAGCTGAACCATAATATCCACTGGCTAACATGCCAGCCCCTTATTATTTTGTAACCAGCTTTATAAGTGTTTTGATGGGCAAGTAGGCACTAAAAGCAAAGTGACTTTTGCATAATGCGGTATATTTTGCGGTATATTTTTTATCATAAAAACCTAAACCCTTTATTAACAATGCCCACAGCTTACGCTTTACTTCCTGCCGTTCCGACCAAATATAAGATTGATTAACGTTAAATAGAAAAGCCAGTCATTGTAACCAATGGCTGGCTTTTTTTATGCTAATGATACGCATTCATTCAAAACTACAAAGACGCTTTGGTAATCGCACTCAGCTCTTCATTAATCTTAAACACTTTTGACTTAATATCGCCAAAACCAAATGATTCTAAGCGCGTGGTGTGCTTGGCTAAATATCTATTGGCATCATCCAAGTTATCAAATACATAAATACCGCCTGCCTCTAGCGTCTCCTCATTTTCTGTCCATAACTTATAGACTAAACCGTTCTCAGTTTCGATATCTTCGGCAAGCCCTTTCATCTGGGTAAAAAAGTCATCGCCAAAAGGACCGCTATAAGGGAAATCAACTTGTAAAAGATAGGTCATCTTACGCTCCTAAACATTAGGTAATTTTATATATTATGCTGTGTATTAGATTATAGAGGATAGCTTTATATTATCAACATAGTGCCAACTGAGCCTAAGCTTAACATATTGTCAGCGTCTATAGACTTTTACCCCGCAAGCCGTTAGGGTAAACAGCTCATATTTAAGTTGGTTCATTCTATGTTCGAGCCTAGCGCTCCGCCCACTTCTCATTTGATAAATCACGCCCCGTGGCAAGCCTACCGCCGCCCTTATGTGCGTGATTTGGCTTATGTGCTCGCCTGCCCCGATGTGCTCACCCAATGGCTGGATTTTGCGCCACATCACAATACTCATGCAATTGCCGTACACAGTCGCGATTTTTGGCTAACCCAATATGCGGCGTATCAGCAGCGTCTGGCTGAGCTGGATAATACGGACGCTTATCAGGCGCTGACACGTTATCTATTAAAACGTCCGAGTCCCCATCGTTTGGGCTTTCACTTTGAGGGCTTGCTCTCATATTGGCTTGAGGATGGTTATGCGCGTGGACTGCATCCCTATGAGATACTGGCAAATAATGTCCAGCTCTATAACGGCAAGCAAACCTCTGGTGAGCTGGATTTGATTTTATACAATCATGAAGAAAATCTAACCGAGCATTGGGAGCTGGCGATTAAGTTCTTTATGGGGTCACCGCCTTTTCACCCTGAGAATTGGGTCGGTATCAATGCCAACGATAATTTGCAGCGTAAAATGACTCATATGCAAACCAAACAGTTTCGCACGGTTTGGGTAGAGACAGAGAAACAAGCTCAGGTCAAAATTGATACCCGTTATGCGGTGATAAAGGGGCGGTTTTTTTTACCCATAACGATAACCCATTTTATTCAGCCTAATTGGCTAACAGCAAGTTTTCCGCTGCACAAATGGTACGATAAAAACGATAAGCTGCATCTGGCTGAACTTGATATAAGCACATTGCGAGCGGCACATTATATTGAATGGTTCACCAAACGCGACTTTTATGATAAACGTCAGCCACCACTTACCTGCTCTGATAACCCATTTATAAAAACAGGCTTATACTTTGTAGGCGAGAGACCACTGGTTATTTATCCTAAGCAGCCTAATCCTGATGCGCGTTAGACACTTGCATAGCTCAAAAAAGCAGTCAATAACTCTCAATAACCTGCATAATCTCATATCTAAGCAGCTCTACGTTTGGCATACGCTCGGCATGAAAGCGTACGATGGCAATCCCTGCACTGGCAAGCGCTTTGTCCTTTTTATTATCGGCTTTTTGTCTGGCAGGGTCACTATGCGTCCAGTCATCGAGTTCAATCGCAACGAGAGTCGTCTGCGCATCCTTTGCCACAATGACATAATCCACGCTTTGCCGACAAATACGATTGAACCAAAAGCGCCGTTCTGATGCGGTATCGCTATTGCCACTGATAATACGTGATAGCTGCACTTGGACAAAAATATGATATTCAGGTAACGCCTCTTGAAGTTTATGAAAAAATATCACTTCGGTATGGGTCATAATAGGCATCGGTGCAAATGGCCAAATAGCCAGCTCATCTCCACGGACTGGCTTGAGATCTGGCGCTACGGTTTTAGAGGCAATCACTGGCGCTTTCGTAGAGGTTTTTTTTAAGCGCTTAGTGTTACTCATTAGCCATAAAAACAGCAGTGCAAATACTACAAATACCCCGCCAACCAGCATAGATTTACCTTAGTTTTACCTTATAAAAAATAGGATAACTGTTACCAGTAGCGTACCCATGCGCCATTAGTACTCAGATTAGGGTCGCTATTAATCTTATCTTTTAAGGCCAGCGCTGCCACTTTGCCGCGTTCAGGACCGACGACCACTTGTATCCCGCGACTGGTCGCAATGGTTTTGACTTGATACCCTGAAGACTTAAAGTTTTTGGCAATGGCGTCTGCAGCGGCTTGGTTCCTCGCTAAAGACACTTGCACGCCAAAGCTACCTTTTGCCCCCGTCTCTCTCGCCTCTTTGCGCGCCTCTCGTAGTTTTTGCTGGGCATCAGCGGCTTGTTTAGCCGTGTTGGCTTCTTTGGTTTTTTTATCTTCTAATGATTTTTTGGCGTTTTCCGCCTCACGCTGTAAACGGGCAATTTGTTTCGCTGAAGGAATGGTCAACGTTTGCCCCAATTGTAGCGCGGCTGAAGGCGACATATTATTCGCTTGTGCCAATGCCTCAACGGGGATATTGTACTGCCGTGATAGCTTTAATAAGCCATCGCCACGCTGAACTTTATAATTACTTGGCGCTTGGGGGGAGTCAGCTTTAGGCGTTGGCGTGGCAGGTTTGGGCTTGTCGGTCTCTGCTTGCTTTGCCGTTGCCGCCTCACGCTGTAGATTTGCAATTTGTTTGGCTGAAGGAATAGTCAACGTTTGCCCCAATTGCAGCGCGGCTGAAGGCGACATATTATTCGCTTGTGCCAATGCCTCAACGGGGATATTGTACTGCCGCGATAGCTTTAATAAGCCATCGCCACGCTGAACTTTATAATCGGTCGGTGTTTTGGGCGGGGCAGTTTTAGCCGCGATTAGCGCTTGTTGTTCCTCGGCTTTTTTCTTTGCCGCCGCTTGCTCTTGGGCAGCCGCCTGCTTTTGCATGTCCGCCTGTTTTAACACCTCTTGTTGCTGTTGCGCGACTTGCTTGACGGTAGTTTCAGCGGTGGCGGCGCTATTATTGGCACTGACAGCCGCTTTATCCGTACGTTGCTGCACTTTAGGGGTGGCTATCTCATTTTGCGCCGCCTCTATCGTCTCTATACTGTCAATAGGCTTAGCAGAGGCGGCGGCATTGGCAAGATATTGCTGATTTTCGGCGCGTGATTTCGCTAAGGCTTGCGCTTCAGCACTCTCTTGCTCAGCTAAAAATTGCTGCGCCCGTTGTTCTTGCTCTGCCACTCGTGCGGCACGCTCTTTTTGCTTTTGTGCCAAGATACGTTTTTCAGTCTCGATATCAATGGTTAATGGCTGCAGCGATGCTTGCTCTAGCGAGGGTTCTACGATAGCAGCTACGGGCTCTGCGGGCGTGGGACTGTCGCCTTGCTGCATCATGGCATATAACATCACGCTACCACCACAAACCATGCCGATGCCCAATAAAACCTGTCTAGAAAAACTCATCCGCTTACATCTCTTAGTTGGTAATAAGGCTGATTATTCGGTAGCGCACTAGGGAGGGTCATCAGCGCTTACCGTTTGCTCTTACAAATTATACCCTCACTATGCAAACCCGTGAGTGAAAAACCCATTGGCTAAAAACACCTGAGTTAAGAATATAGTGATTAAGAACATATTGATTATAAAGTATATTTTTGGTGCTGTCTGCTCACAAAGCTATATTATCAAGGCGTGATTTTACCAAAAAAGCTATTTATGGGCATAATGATGTAACGCGGTCAGCGCCTCAGCAATCGTATGAAATGAGCCACAAACCACGATTAAGTCCTGCGGCTGACTCTGAGCTATCACCGCCTGTGTGGCTTGCTCTAAACCTGAAAAATTATAAATATCAGCGCTATTCACATGCTCGCTTAGGATACTTTGTAGCTGCTCAGTCGTCGCTGCACGGGGATAATCAATTTCAGCGATAAACCATGCGCTAATAGGCAACTGCGCTTGGGTTAAATGCTGCACCACGCTGGCAATATCTTTATCCGCGAGCATGGAGAAGAGCATTTTAATAGACGCTGGTTGCTGATTGGCAGTCGTTTGTTGGCGCTGAAGATGCTGCTGCCAAAGTGGTAATAATTGCGCTAATAAAAACGCCACCCCTTGCTCATTATGCGCCACATCAAACAACCAATGACGATTATAAAGAGGACGATAATCGAAACGCCCTGCCAGCTTGACGTTTTTTAACGCCTGCTCAATGGCAGCTATCTCTACTTTTAAGGGGCTTGCCAACACCGCCGATAGCGCATTGGCAGTATTTATCAGCGATAATTGCGGGCGCGGTAAGTGCAGCGTCACTGCCGCATTACTATAGTGCCATGTCTGTGCATCATCACTACGATAATCAAAGTCCTGCTGTGCCTGATAACAGGTGACATGATGCTGCTCAATCAGCTGCTTGACACTATCAGGCATCGCCGCCGCGCCATAAATCAGGGTGATATCATCACGTAGGATACCTGCCTTTTCACGACCAATATCCTCAACATTATCACCCAACCAATCAACATGGTCGATGGCGATATTGGTAATAACCGCCATATCCGCATCAATGATATTGACCACATCTAAACGTCCGCCTAAGCCCACCTCTAACACCCACACCTCACAGTCGGCTTGTGCAAATATCAATAATGCCGCTAAAGTGGTCATCTCAAAAAAGGATAACGTTAAGTTGCAGTGTAATCGAGCCGCTTCTACTTTGACAAAGGCATCAATCAAAGTCTGGTCACTGACCATCTCGCCATTGAGGCGCACCCGCTCATTAAAGACGCTTAAATGCGGCGATTGATACAAGGCGGTTTTATAGCCAGCCGCTTGGCACAGCGCACTGATGACCGCGGTGGTTGACCCTTTACCGTTGGTTCCTGCTACGGTAAATACATACGCAGCGTCTTTAGCAGATTGCATGATGCCCAAATATTCAGCGACGGGCAATACCCGTGACAGCCCCATATCTATGGCGGAGACGTGTATTTGCTGCATATAATCGAGCCATTGACTCAAGCTTGAATGATTATTCAGACGGGCAGATGAGGATAAGGCGGAGGCAGGCATAGATAAAACCTATATTAAAATGGGCTAATAGCGCTTAGCAGACTATCAAAAATATAAAAGGCATCAAAACAGAGTGCTAAACAGCCGTAATCATCAGGCAGTTTATAACAAGTGAGCGGCGAACCAAAGCCCGCTAAGCAAAAATAGCATTTACCATCTGCTGACGATAAATGCTATGAGATATTATTTACAGACTAAAACTGCCTTTAAAGCAGCGGGCGCTACTCATTTAGGCATGAATATTTGGCGCATTGCACAGCTTAGCCAGTAGACGATAAATCGTATCAATCATTTGATGACGGTGTACCACTTCATCAACCACCCCATGCTCTAATAAAAACTCAGCACGCTGAAAGGGTTCTTGCAAAGTCTCGCGCACCGTTTGCTCAATCACCCGCTTACCAGCAAAACCAATCATCGCTTTAGGCTCTGCTAAATGAATATCACCGAGCATCGCAAGCGATGCGGTCACGCCGCCATAAACAGGATTGGTCAGTACCACGATATAAGGCACACCCGCTAAACGCAAGCGCTCAACTGCCGCCGCAGTACGCGCCATTTGCATCAAAGACAGCAGTCCCTCTTGCATACGCGCACCACCCGATGCCGCAAAACAAATCAACGGCTTGCGTTCTGCAAGGGCTTTTTCGGCCGCTTGCACAAAACGGTCACCCACCACCGAACCCATTGAGCCGCCCATAAACTGGAAGTCAAAGGCACAGGCAATCACATCTAAATTATGCAATTTACCATACATCACCAGTAACGCTTCGGTCTCACCGGTTTTGGTTTGCGCCTCACGCATCCGCTGGGTATAAGGCTTACTATCGACAAACGTTAGCGGGTCTTTGGCGCTGAATTCTTGTCCAAGCTCGCCATCTATTTGCTCTAAGAACCACTGCAAGCGTGCGCGCGCTGACATCGGCAAATGATGGTCACAATGCGGGCACACATAGCAATTAAATATCAGTGCGGTGTTGGTCGTCACTGAATGACAGCTGCTACATTTGGTTGACGGCTCAGTCTCGACCGCAGTCAGCGGCGCGGTCAATTGCTGCTTGATGCCTGGTACAGGGCGACTCAGCCATGAGTGATGTGCCACCTCAGCTGCGCTGTCGTGTTGCATTGTATCGGTACTTTGGGTATCAGGTTTTTGTATCGTATCAGTCATAGTGTCCGCCATCATCAAAGGCTTATCGGCAAGTTTGCTCATATACTTGTCTCGAATAGTTAAATTGAGCGTTAAATTGAGCGCCTAACACCAGTCATAATATGAGCGATTATGCGGCACACTGACGCGTAAGTGTAACAATTTATACGTTATGTTAGTTTACACACGTAAACTTAATTTAGCAAAGCCATTTAGCGCTCAAGCCTTATCGTTATGACTGCGAGTGATGAAAAGTGAGCCATGACGATAAATAATATATCCTTTAACTAACGGATTTACGCGGTTAAGCTGTCTAACGCGGTGCGTAACTCGTCCATTTTGTCCATGATTTTTTGCTGCGCCGTCGCTACTGCTGCGGCATCATGGGCATCGATATCCGCAAAATTCTGCACTAAAGCACTCCCAACAATAATCCCATCAGCATGTTTGCCAATCGCTTTGGCAGAAGCAGCATCACGAATACCGAAACCCACACATACTGGCAAGTCTGTCTCGGCTTTAATCGCTTGTACTTGAATCGCCACATCATCGGTATCTAAGGTCGCCGAACCGGTAACACCTTTTAAAGACACATAATAAATATAGCCGCCACAATGAGTCAGCACTTGCTCACGGCGCTCAGGCAACGTCGTTGGCGATAATAAAAAAATCTCATTCATCGCATGCTCAGTTAAATGCTGAGTAAAGCTGCCCGCCTCGCTTGGCGGCAAATCAACCATTAATATCCCATCAACACCCGACTGCTCACATAATGCGACAAATTTATCATAGCCGATAATCTCAACGGGATTGAGATAACCCATTAATATAATGGGCGTTTGGCTGTCTTGCTTACGGAATTCTGCCACCATATTTAGCGCATCACGGGTACTAGTGCCAGCAGCTAAGGCACGCTCGCCTGCCAAGGCAACCGTTGGTCCATCTGCCATTGGGTCAGAAAACGGCAAGCCCACTTCAATCATATCCGCGCCGTGCTTCACCAAATCATGCAGCAAACCGACAAAGCTATCAGGGTTAGGATCACCTGCCATGACATAAGGAATCAGGGCTTTTTTATTTTGGGCTTTTAGAGTTTCAAAGGTGCTTTCAATACGAGTCATAAAGTTCTCTTCATTTATCCATATAGTAATGAATCAGAAACGAGCAGTGCCAGTGATAGTACCAGTGCCATTGCCAGTCTCTGATTTAGCGGCTTTTATTTGACTTACAACTCAATCCCTTCGGCTTTCATAACGGAATGCAAGTCTTTATCGCCGCGACCCGACATATTAACCACGATGGTTTGCTCAGGGGTCATGGTTTTGGCAAGTTTAAGCGCATAAGCACAAGCATGAGCGGTCTCTAATGCAGGGATAATGCCTTCTTTACGCGTCACTTCATGAAAACCTGCCAATGCCTCCAAGTCAGTACAGCCGACATATTCAACACGGTGCATGTCTTTTAAGAAACTGTGCTCAGGACCCACGCCGGGGTAATCAAGACCCGCTGAAATCGAATGGGTTTCTTGAATTTGACCGTCATCATCTGCCATCAAGTAAGTGCGATTACCATGTAACACCCCGATACGACCAGCAGCAAGTGGCGCTGAATGGCGACCACTCTCAAGCCCATCACCGGTCGCTTCAACGCCATACATTTTGACGTCTTTATCATTTAAAAAGTCAAAGAACAGTCCAATAGCATTAGAGCCGCCGCCGACACAAGCCACTAGTGCATCCGGTAATTTACCGGTTTTTTGCAGATGCTGAATACGGGCTTCTTTACCGATAATCGCTTGAAAATCACGAACGAGTAGCGGATAAGGATGCGGTCCTGCCACCGTACCAATGATGTAATAGGTGGTATCAACGTTGGTCACCCAATCACGCATCGCCTCATTCATCGCATCTTTGAGCGTGCGCGAACCTGAAGTGACTGGCACCACTGTGGTGCCTAATAAACGCATACGATAAACGTTCATCTTTTGGCGCTCAACATCATCCGCACCCATATACACGATACATTCAAGCCCCAAACGCGCGGCGATAGTTGCCGTTGCTACGCCATGTTGCCCTGCGCCTGTTTCCGCAATAATGCGTTTTTTACCACTCATTTTGGCAAGCAGTGCCTGTCCAATGGTATTGTTTACTTTATGAGCGCCCGTATGGTTTAAGTCTTCACGTTTAAAATAAATCTGCGCGCCGCCAATCTCATCACTCAAACGTTTGGCATGATATAGCGGCGTCGGACGCCCGACATAATTGACCAAATCATTATGATACTCTTCCCAAAACGCAGGGTCGGCTTTTACTTTAGTATATAGCGCTTCTAACTCTTCTAATGCCGCCATCAGGGTTTCAGAGACAAAACGACCACCGTGAACGCCGAAATGTCCGCGTGCGTCAGGGTATTGGTTAAAGTCTTGTACGTCTGTTGGATTGGTAAAGGTGTTGATAGATTGTGCAGTAGCAGATGGTGCTTTGTTCGTGGCATGACTCATGATAATTCCTACGATAAGTGGTATCTTTTAGTATAAGGATTGGTCGTATAAATATTAGGATAAAGAAAAATTAGATTTAATCAGGAAGTCGGAATAACGCTTAAATAAGAGTAAATAGCACAAATATAGCAGTTATCTTAGAGAGCGTCAGTGACCGTCTCGTTTTGCCATCGGTCACGCTTGACTGCTTTCATAAAGGCACGCATTTTAGCAGCGTCTTTTTTACCTTTATCAGCCTCAATTCCGCCGCTAACATCGACGCCATAAATAGGCAAATCAAGAGTCGCAGCGACATTGTCGGCATCCAGTCCACCCGCTAAGATAATCGGCAGTGAGCTATTATCTGGAATCAGGCTCCAATCAAAGCGCGCGCCCGTACCGCCATATTTATACTGATGATAAGCATCAAGCAAAATACTGCTCGCCCCTGCGGCGGCAAAACTATCAATACGTGCGCTTACGCCATCTAGCGTGTCTTGCTCAGCATTAATACGCAGCGCTTTCATCCAGCGTTTATTGACGGCATTTGCCAGCTGCTGACACTGTTCAGGCGTTTCATCACCGTGGAATTGAATGATATCAAAAGGGACATTATTTGCCAGTTCAATCAGCTCATCTTCAGGCATATTGACCACTAATGCC
>DAIPIF010000059.1:0-10024 GCA_036770925.1 Psychrobacter sp. | reverse complement strand
ACTCAGGCGCTTAAAGCTCAGCGCAAGCAGCGCACTATCTAGGCGCCGATCAAGATGAGCCACTAGCGTCAATAGCTCATAATCTATCGTATGCGCTAATATTTTTTGCGGTACTGGGTTTTGAGCGTTATTAACATTAACCTTATTATCATTATTAACATCAATATCAATATCAATACCTGTATGACTATCAGACAATCCCGACCAAATATCTGCTAAATCGTAAGCAAAACTACTGACCAGCGGCTGGCATTGATGACAGAGCATCAGCGCCTCAATCACTGCCTGTGCGCCCAAGGGATGATGACTATGATTGAGGATATAATGCGGCAATGACAGCTGATTGATATCAGTGGCGCTAATCAGCGTATCCGTTGGCAAATCTGGATGGTTAGGCGCTTGCTGCGGTTTGAGTAGAGTGCACTTGCCGATGGTTTCGGCAGCGACTTGCAAGCGCCCATCAATGATAACATCTTCTGCTACCGTAAATTCTAGTCCTTCATCTCTATTATTGGTAATAGTGGTTTTGACGCTATCTTGCGTATCAACAGCCCGTTTATTGGCATGAGGGATATTATCGGTTAGTAAAGACGCTTTGCCTAATAAGGCATTTTTAGCTAAATTATCACTTAGGCTATTTTCTTTATATGGGTTCCAATCTCCACGGCGACGCTGCTCGTAGATTTCGTTGATTTTTTTGGCGTTAAGGCGTTTTTGTTTGGCAACTTGTACCGCAAAACTATGATACTCATTAGCATCAATCGCGCGCATACGTGCAGATAAGCTTGGATGGGTGGCAAACCAAGAGACGTCACCCAAATCTGCACCACTACTAGCAAAAAAGAAATGACTCAGACCATTAATATTCGCCGTATCAGATAAGCGTGAGCCTAATGAGTCCTGATGAATGGCTTTTAGGGTCTCCACAATCGCCGGCGAGCGCGTCAGCTGCACACTGGTGGCATCCGCTAGCAACTCACGCTCACGGTTAAAGCTATGCTTAATCAGCTGCGCACTTGCCATGCTAGAGAAGCTTATGCCATGCAGCAGCAGTGTCCACAGACTACGCGGTACATTACGCTCGGTTGCCCGCGCACTCGGCAACATAAACTGCGCTGTCAGTGACGACGGTGACGCTGATTTTGATTTTGCTTGAGACTGCTGTTGCCAATAGCTCACCCATTCGCTATGGGTGGTAAAGTTCGCGGTTTGCGCTTCCGTGTGACGGGCGCGACTATCGACCACTTTTTGCGCAACGGGCATATTTTGATTGAGCATCGTATCAAAATAATGATTAGACTGATGCTGAGGAGCCATCCCAAAATTATTAATAGAATCACTCCAATCATAGAGTAATTGCAAACCTGCCAGCACCACCATTAGCTGCAAATTAAAGGTGGCATCGCCGTGCAAAATGTGCCCATATTCATGCCCAATCAGCCCATATAATGCCTCATCAGAGAGCTTATCTAATGCCCCTTGCGTGACCACCATCACCATATCTTGCGGCAGCCGACCCGCCACAAAACCATTAATCCCTTGCTCATTCGGTAATACATAAAGTATCGGCATGCTAAGACCCGAGGCAATCGCCATCTGCTGCGCAAACTCATAATAGCGCCGATAAACAGCGGGGAAATCACGCTCATCACGCACCGCAATATGCCGCGCACTATAGCGCACAGGCGCGGGCGCGGCATGCTGATGGGCAACGCCGCTACTGTGCTCCCACGCCTCTTGGCTCTTATCAATAAATAATCTGACCGCCCCTACCCGCTGAGCGATGGCACGCCCACCTGCTTTTAGGCGCTGATATTCCAAAAAACTGCCAAGCATAAAGCTAAACACTATCCACACTACCACCAATACCAGCGCCCAGTAATAAACGCCATCGGTAAAAATGGTCAATAATAACGTCACAATGCCAAGCGCCACCACGATATGTAGCAACACAAAACCAAAAAACAGCCCATATAATAATAAGCTGCGCCGCGTACGGCTGCGCTGCTCACCAAAAAAGTCCATTTGTAAGTCGTTACGCTTTGCCAAAACTTACCCCAAATTCACTTTAGGGGCTTGGCTTATCGCCTCTTTATCGGCAAATATCAGCGGACTTAATGGACGAAAACCAAAGGTACTACTCACGAGATTATTAGGGAAAACCTCGCGGTCATTATTATAAAACATCACGCTATCATTATAATGCTGACGGGCAAAGCCGATACGGTTTTCGGTATTGGTCAGCTCATCGGTCAGCTCCTTTATCATACCATCAGCTTTGAGCTCAGGATACGCCTCCATCACCGCATAAAACTGCCCCAAGGCTTTGGATAACATCCCTTCAGCTTGCGCAAATAACGCCATGTGCTCAAGCGATTCTGGCTGATGCTGCTTGGAATCTTGCAAACTTTGGGCACGATTACGGGCGCTGATAACGCGGGTTAAGGTCTCCTCTTCATGACTCAAATAACGCTTGGTTGCTTCGGCTAAATTAGGTATCAAATCATGGCGGCGCTTGAGCTGCACATCTATTTGCGCAAAGCCATTAGTGGCTTGATTACGGGCGCGTACCAGCTTATTAAATATCGTCACCCCAACCACACCCACCAGTACAAACAGTAAAATAAACACCCAAAGAAAGGTTTTCATAATAAGAGTCTCAAATAATGATTATTGATGCCGCTGCTTACCGCCATAGCTACAGCTATTTTAACTGATAATGAGAGGTTTTCCTGAAAAATACGAGTCCAAAAGTGTTTATCTGTGTATTATAGAGTGATGACCCTACAAGGGTTAAAAAACAGACAAAAAAAAGCCCTTTAAGCATAAGGACAAGGCATATCTTGGGTGGATGGCTTTTTAGGATAAATAAACGACATTAATACTAAGAAGCTCTTAATGACTGCGGCGACTAGCAAATTTTGGACAAAAAAAAGCGACTCCAAAAGCACATCCTCGGCACACGTTATAATTATTACCGTTGCTACCTTCCGGTCCTGGCGGGATTCATAATTTAACATTGCGAGGCTACCAATGGAGCCACCAGTCACGAATTATACAAGGTTTTTGCCATATTGCAAGCCCTATTGTGCGATTCATTATTTGATAGTCTATAAATCAGACGAATTATCGTGTGGTCGCGCTAAATATAATAGCAACAATCTGATAAACAAAATCCTCAGCGCCTTATCCTAAAACCTGCTATTTTAAGCTTGTCACTCTGTCATACTTAATATTCGATATAATTAATATTAAGCTTATCTATCCAATCACCCCTGACCATCCAAGGAGAATCACTATGAAAAACCCTCTACTCAATAAAGCTGCCTTTGCCTCTGCTGCAACATTTGTAATCACGGCTGTCATGAGCAGCGGCGCACATGCTGAGCCAAGTGGCTATGACCAAATCAGCTTTCAGGCAGAAGTCAAAGAGGAGATTGCTAACGATGAAGTACGCGCCAGCTTGTATAAAAAAGCCCAAGCGACGGATGCCAAAACCTTAGCAACGACGCTAAATACGTCGGTGAATAAAGCCCTTGCCATTGCCAAGCGGTATCCGAGCGTCACGGTGAGTAGCGGACAGCAGCGCACTTATCCGCGCTATGATAAAAATGACAAAATCATCGGTTGGACAGGACAGGCAAATATCGATTTAAAAAGTACCGACTTTGCTGCCACTAGCCAGCTGATTGCGGATTTGCAAGAGACTTTGGTCATGGATAGCCTTAACTTTGGGGTATCTGATGTCAAAAAAGACGCGCTTGAGCAAAAGCTGATGACCGATGCGTCACGCGCTTTTCAAAAGCAAGCTAAAAATATCACTCGTGCATGGGATGCACGTGGCTATCGAGTGCTGACGGTGAATCTCAATACGGGGAATAATTACCAACGTCCGATGTATAGCAGTATGGAGATGCGCGCCACTAGTGCAGATGCCTCAGTACCCAGCCAAAGCTTTGAGTCGGGTAACAGCACGATTTCAGTGACCGCAAATGGCACTATTGAGCTGTCAAAATAGTAGTCCGTCCGTTCAGTATTATTCATACTTAAGAGGTTTAAACCGTTAAAAATAAGGGCAGATACGTTTAGCGTATTTGCCTTTATTAATTGTCTCACTGCCCTTATTAATTACCTCACTGTCACTTTAATTAGCGGCTTTGACTGGCGGCGGACTAGCCTCTTTTTGACGCATTTTTATGAGCAGTTTTTGATGCCATGGCAGTCGCTGATAGGCGAGCATTTGCGCCGCAAGTTTCTTTTTATTTTGTAGCGTTTGGGTGTTTTGAATGACATATACCGTGCGGCTCACTTGCTGTAAGGTTTTGCCATCCTGAGCTGTAATCACCGCTTGAATACTGTGCTCACCCGGCAGGATATCAACGGTCGCAATAGATGCCTTGAGCCCTTGAGCCACCTCAGTACCATCGAGATAAATACTGACGTTATCATCGGCTTGAAGTGCAGGTTTAATCTGCAAAGCGACGTCGATGCTTTGGGCAGGGCGACGATACGCGCGCTCCTCGCTCGGCTCGGTCATGGTCAGCTGATAATTAATCATAGGCTTAGGCTTGACAGCGGGCGGCGGGGTTGCTTGACTATTTACAGCAGGGTTTGCAGCAGTATTCGTGGCGCGGTCTATTGGATTGTTTGTGGTATTAGCGCTACTATTACCGGTGGTTATGGCGATTTGGCTGATTTGTTTATCCGCTTGCTGCTCATACTTTTCTGGACTGTCGGTAAACGTTATCTGCCCTGTCTGCGCATCGATGACTTTATAAATAGCGGCAGCATGTGCCATTGGGACATAAATACTGGCTGTACTAATGAGCAGCCCTGCCAGCAAATTTAGTGGCAACTGTTTATTAAAAACCGTGCTTGTTAATGATGAAGTCATAATCAATGAGCCTAGTCGATATTTATTATTGATATATTGGATAAAACTATTATGCGGTATTTTTGCCATTAAATCAGTAATGACTTCACAGTAAGTTTATCACTGATATCTTATACATTTGTTGAACAAAAAAACCAGCTAAGATTAACTTAACTGGTTTTTTACTTAAGAGCTTAAGATTTAAATAATGAATTAGCAGCTATAGTACAAATCGAACTCAACGGGATGTACGGTGACATTCAGACGCTGCACTTCTTCTTGCTTAAGCGCAATATAAGCTTCTAACATCTCTTTGGTAAACACATCGCCTTTTAATAAAAACTCATGGTCCTCTTTTAAGGCTTGCAGCGCCACTTCTAAGTTTTCAGCGACCGTTGGTATCAGTGCTTCTTCTTCTGGCGGTAAGTCATACAAGTTTTTATCAGCCGCTTCACCTGGATGCATTTTGTTTTGAATACCGTCAAGACCTGCCATTAATAACGCTGCAAACGCTAGGTATGGGTTGGCTGCTGGGTCAGGGAAACGCGCTTCAACACGTACCGCTTTTGGGCTACTGACGTGCGGAATACGGATAGAGGCTGAGCGGTTAGACGCTGAGTAGGCAAGCTTGATAGGCGCTTCATAATGCGGCACGAGGCGCTTATAGCTGTTGGTCGCTGGATTGGTAATCGCATTTAAGGCACGAGCATGCTTGATGATACCGCCGATAAAATAAAGCGCGGTTTCTGAAAGACCGGCATATTCATCCCCTGAAAAGGTATTCACCCCATCTTTTGAGATAGAAATATGCACGTGCATGCCTGAACCATTATCACCGACCACGGGCTTTGGCATAAAGGTTGCAGTTTTGCCAAACTGATGGGCAACGTTATGCACGGCATATTTCAGCTGCTGCACTTCATCGGCTTTACGCACTAAGGTATTAAAAGCAACGCCAATCTCTAACTGACAAGGCGCAACTTCGTGATGATGCACCTCGATACAGCCTTCACCGATGATATCTTCGATACGCTCACACATCACGGTACGCATATCTTGTGAGCTATCAACGGGCGGTACGGGCACATAAGCGCCTTTAACCCGTGGACGATGACCCATATTGCCCCACTGATAGTCGTTATTGGTGGACCAAGCCGCCTCTTCAGCGACAATCTCGTGGCTGACGCCCGACATCTCAATAGACCATTTTACTTCATCAAACACAAAGAATTCAGGTTCAGGACCGAAGTAGGCGGTATCGCCAATACCCGTCGATTTTAAGTATTCTTCGGCACGGCGGGCGATAGAGCGCGGGTCGCGGTCATAGCCTTGTAGCGTTGATGGCTCGATGATGTCACAGGTGACCACCACAGTAACGGCATCAAAGAAGGGGTCAATAAAGGCGGTCTCTGGATCAGGGCGCAAAATCATATCAGAGGCTTCGATACCTTTCCAACCCGCAATAGAGGAGCCGTCAAACATTTTGCCATCTTCCATCACTTCTTCATCGACGCTATGCGCCGGAAAGCTCATGTGATGCTCTTTGCCACGGGTATCGGTGAAGCGAAAATCAACCCATTTAGCATTGGATGATTGGATAAGATCCAGTAATTTATTCGACATTTATAATCTCCGTTGTGATTAGCACGGTGTTACCGTTTAGAGTTGAACTCACTGCTGCTATATTTATATAGCCATACATTTAGATAGAGTTTGAGATAAGGTGCTGCTGGCGGGGCTGCGCTATTATTGACCTTATTAGGTGCCTTATATATCCTAATGCGGTTAAATGCGTTATGAGCCTAATAAACGCTAGCGCTATTTTAACAATATCTGAGTGATAAAGGTGAGCTTTTGCCTAAATAGTATACAAGCCCCGTCTATAAATAGACTATTGTAGCGCTTATTTTCCTACAGCCGCTCTCCGCTGCATTTGCACCCTATTAGAATAATGGTAAGATAGCAAATCTTGACCGCCCTATACCCATAAAAAAACAATACCCTCAATAAGTTGACACGCTAATGATTCTAATGATCGATAATTATGATAGCTTTACTTACAATATTGTGCAGTATTTTGGTGAATTGCAACAAGATATCGCGGTATGGCGTAACGATGAGATTACCATTGAGCAGATTAAAACCCTCGCGCCAGATATCATTGTTATCGGTCCCGGTCCTTGTGACCCTGACCGCGCCGGTATCTCGCTTGCCGTGATTGATACCTTTAAGGGGGTGATTCCTATTTTGGGCATCTGCTTAGGACATCAAGCGATTGGGCAAGCTTTTGGTGGGCACATCATCAAAGCAGGCGAGGTGATGCACGGGCGTTTATCAGCCGTTTATCATAATAATAAGGGTATGTTTAATCAGCTGCCCAATCCCTCACAAGCCACGCGCTATCACTCTTTGGTGATTGACAAAACCAGCTTACCTGACTGCTTGGAGCTTACAGCATGGACACAAAATGCCGATGGTAGTATCGAGGAGATTATGGGTATTCGCCATAAAGTCTTTGCAATTGAGGGCGTACAGTTTCATCCTGAATCTATCTTGAGTGAGGATGGTTATCAGCTGTTAAATAACTTTTTACAGACGCATAATCTGGCGGTATTAAGCAACGATGAATTACCAAAAGTAGGCTAAGACAGAGTAGCTCTTGGTATATAAACCCAATAATACGATACATAAAAAGATAATGATAAGTGAGAGTAGGATGAGCACTGATATACAGCATACACCTAGCACAGACACTGCAGTCACTTCTGGTTCTTCAGATACGTCAAAGACGATTGCCCTGCTGTCTGACGCACAGATTCATAAAATATTGACCTCGGCTTTGGAGCGAATATTTCAGCATATTGATTTAACCTTTGATGAGATGCATCAGGTGATGCTGATTATTATGCAAGGCAAATGTAGCAGCGCGATGATGGGCGCTATCCTGACTGGTCTGCGAATGAAAGGTGAGTCTATCGATGAAATCACTGCCGCGGCGAGTGCGATGCGAGAACTGGCTGCCAATATCGCCCCGACCGCTTGTGATTATCTGGTCGATATCGTTGGGACAGGTGGCGATGATGCCAATTTATTTAACGTCTCCACCGCCTCCGCCTTAGTTGCAGCAGCAGCAGGCGCGCAAGTCGCCAAACACGGTAATCGCGGCGTATCGACCCGTTCAGGTAGCTCAGATTTACTTGAGCAAGCGGGGATTAGTCTGGCACTGACGCCGCTACAGGCATTGGATTGTATCGAAAACCAAGGCATTGGTTTTTTGTTTGCGCCCAATCATCACAGTGCGATGCGTTATGCCAATCCCGTACGCCGCGAGCTAAAAGCGCGGACTATTTTTAATATTTTAGGACCACTGACCAATCCTGCAGGCGTGCCCAATTTAGTGATTGGGGTCTTTACCGCCCAATTGTGTGAGCCACTGGCAAAGGTGATGCAAAAACTAGGCGCGCGTCACGTTATGGTCGTCGGTGCAAAAGATGGTCTTGATGAAATCAGCCTTGCCACCTCCACCACTGTCGCTGAGCTCAAAGATGACAAAATATCAGTCTATGAGATAATGCCAGAAGATGCCGGTATCGAGTCACAAACGCTCATTGGGCTGTCGGTTGACTCACCCGAGCAAAGCCTTGCGCTTATACGCGCGGCTCTATCAGGTGCCGACACTTATGACCGCGCGGTACTCAAAGCGCGTGATATGATTGCCCTAAATGCAGGCGCGGCGATATATACCGCAGGACTTGCCAGCAATTATCCTAATGGGGTCAGCCGCGCCCAAGCCGTGATTCAAAACGGTAGCGCCTTAGCCAAGCTTGAATCGTTGGCTGATTATACGCAGCAATTAGCGGCAAGCGTTTAGCTTTTACGCCAAACCACCTCAAAAATAAAGCCATATATCACTACCATTGGATATCATCATGACTACCCCTCTCAAAGCTAATGCTCCTATTCCGTCTGTATTGCAGCGTATCGTTGCCACTAAACATGAAGAAGTCGCCGCTGCCCGTCAAGTGCACTCCCTTGAGAATCTAAAAACACAAGTAGCGGCGGATAACCGTCCGCGTCGCGGCTTCGCTCAAGCCTTACGCATGGCAAGCACGACTGAAAAAAACATCGGTATTATCGCTGAAATAAAAAAAGCCTCACCCTCAAAAGGCATTATCAATCATAACTTTGCGCCCGCCGCTTTTGCCAAACAATACGAGCAAGCCGGTGCCAGTTGCCTATCGGTATTGACCGATAAGGATTATTTCCAAGGCGATGATAGCTATTTACTACAAGCGCATGAGGCTTGTCATTTGCCTATATTACGCAAAGATTTTATGATTGATATCTACCAGATTTATCAATCTTATCTGATGGGTGCCGATTGTATTTTACTGATTATGGCATGTCTAGATGACGCGCAAGTCCATGATTTGCATGCGCTGAGCATCCATCTTGGCATGGATGTATTGATTGAGGTACATACCGCAGATGAGCTGCAACGCGCCCTACAACTGCCCCGCTCCGCGCATAATATCTATGGTATTAATAATCGTGATTTAAATACTTTTGAGGTGGATTTACAAAATACCTTAAAATTAAAAGATACCTTGGTTGCCGCACTCGCCGCCGATAGCACGGCTGATGGGGTAAAACCGTTAATTGTCACCGAAAGCGGTATTCATAACGCAGAGGATATTCAATTAATGCTAGACAATGATATTCAGCACTTCTTAATTGGTGAGCAGTTTATGAAAACCGAGCACCCCGGACAGGCGTTACAATCCTTACTTGCGAGCGTTGCGACTCAAGCGTAAAGTATAGCCTTTAGCATTTATCCTTTTTATTCATCACTCAAAACAGATACGTTACTTTTATGTCAAATTCTCTATTTTCAAAAGAAATGCAAGACCAGCTCCAAGAGCTTAAAGGACAACTCAGTAAAGGGCGTGATACCAATCCCGCTGAGGGCGAGGAGCAAAAGCCTACTGAGCCGGTCTCACTGCTTAGCCAAAAACAAGTTCGCAAAACCGTCAAGCAATTGGACAGCGAGCATGTCGATGATGACAAAGTGCTGTTTATGCAAGCGATGCACGGTGTCAGTCAGCTTGAAGACAAAAACGTCCGCACGCCGACCAATACTGGCAAAAAAGC
>DAIPIF010000058.1:0-10081 GCA_036770925.1 Psychrobacter sp. | reverse complement strand
CGATGCCGCCAAGAGCACCTGTTACTAATGCAATTTTTTTACCTGATGTATTCGTTTGAGTCATGGAAAACCTCCTTGTTTAACAATTAGTGCACATTTGTATTCTTGGAATATTATATAACATAAAGATAGCATGTTGGTAATTATTAATTATATTTGTCTCAATTAAGATCCTGAGCCCAAAATATTAGCAAATCAGAGTAGGGCGGTCATAAAAAACAGCTGTGACTTCACAACCGCTCTTTAATGATTCCAAAAACAATATAATTTGGCTTTGGCTCGGCTCATACCGACGTAGTGAAGTGATTTTTTATCCTTGCTAGTCAGCTGCTGCGGATGCTCTAAATCTAATAAAATAATAACATCGTTTTCAAGACCTTTAAAATCAGCAATTTGTGCAAAAGTGATGTCTGAAAAGGGATGGCTTTTAACTCGATAATCATCAAGCTCGACAATATCTTTAATGTCGCTTGCGTTTAATAGTGAGAGTAAGGATTTTCTCTTTCTAAAAGGCGATAAGATGGTGATTGAGCCCTTATCTAATTCTGATGCCTTTAAGTCCTTTAATAATTGGGCAAGCGCTTGGCTAAGCTCATCTTGACCACCTGTAAATTCAGTCACTATGGGACCTTCTATCAAGGCAGATTTGCCCAAGTCACACGTCAGTGAAGATTGGATGGTAGAGAGAATGTGATGAGTATTTCGGCAATTGATATTGAGCTTAAAGATAGAAGGATTGTTTTGAGCTTGCAGCCAATCCATGGCTTTATCATCTAAGGTGGTGAGAATGTTCGATTGGTTATTGGCATCATGGAAGAAATACCATTGACCATGGGCGAAACCTTGTGTCAATACCCCATCGAGCTGATTTAAATCCGCTAAATTTAATAGGTCTTGACCCTCATCCACCACAATCACATCGAAACTCTCTATGTCCTCGCGCCTCATGGTCATAGAGAGCCCTGATAGGGTGGTGATGACCAGCTGCTCTGAGGGTATCAATGTCGATAAATAATGGCGCAACCATGATGAGTGGCAGACCAGTAATACCGTTTTACCTTGCAAAATAAAGCGCCGACACAGCTCAATGGCTAAAAAGGTCTTGCCTGTACCGGCACCTCCTGAGCAAATAACCCGCTTATTTTCCATCGCCATATCAACATAATGGTATTGCTCTTGAGTGAGGGTGACAGCGTGCTGCTGTACGCTTGCGACTTGAGCAAATAAGGGCTGGATAAACTCAAAGCTCGGTCGTAGGAAATCAATGATATTATTGACATCTGTATCGCACAAAAAGTTGGCGTTAGCAGGTCGATTATGCCAATACTCAAAGAAGCCTGCGAACCAAGCTGAAAATTGCTGCATTGCTTCGGTATCGCATATTATCTCAGGCTCCCATTCCATACCTTCATAAGACCACAAAATATCAGGAAAAACAACGCCATAGCCCAAAGGCAAGCGCTCTTGCTCTAAGGTGACATACGCCAATATTTTTTCATTTAACGCATGCATAGCACTATTGGCTTGCTTAAACGGGTCAGAGATATCATAAGTACCCAATCTGTTTTTGGTAGTCCAGCGCCCATTGATATACGAGACTCCGCCGCCTTTGACTTCCAAAACAAAAATACCATAACGACTGACAATCACAAAGTCCGCCTCGCCCAAGCGCTTATAAGCATGGTTTGGCAGCATCACCGAATGAAAAGCCACACAGGGATAGTCCGTCTGTAATGCTTTTAACGCCTCAAACACTCGTTGCTCAGCGAAGCTATTATTATCATAAGGGACATCAGGGATTACTCTCATTTTGTTAGTTTCTTATAAGCCGCCGTTATCTCATTAAAATCAAACAGTTTATCTGATTTTATTTTTGCTTGTATATCATGCTCTAAGCGCTCATTATTTAGCGTTGCCAGTATCTCAGGCTTAGCTTCTGATATTAAATACTTATTATCTTCTACGCTATACCGTTTCGGTAAGGATATCTTCCATTGTATAAGCGGATTTTTTGCATCCTCATTTGCAGGATAAAATCTTTTGCTAAGCCATTCATAAAAACTATGTACTTTAAAGTTCTTGCTGGGTCTATCTTTTATATAATCACCATATAAAACCAATGGTTTTACAGGGGCTTTAAGTGTTATCGAGCGTCCATAAGTGCCATGCATATACTCTGCCATCTTAAAAGATAGCCAAGATGATAAATCATAATATTGTCTGATATGACTCGGAATATTGACGCTGCCTGAGGTTAAACCAAAGAACAACGCCAGTAGGGCATAATGGGCTTCAGTAAATTCTGGGTGGTGATATTTAAGCAAGGTTTCTGTATGATCGCGTAAAAAGAATAGGGTAATTAAAAAAGCAAAGTTTTTAAAATCGATATCTTCTGGATATAAACTATGAATAATTATTTTTAAAATCGTTTCGGGGTCTTTATCAGCGGTGCGCTCAATGATTTTCTCTAAGCTTATGGAAAGCTTGAAACATTTATCTTTATAGTGCTCAGGTATTGCGGCACTTTTTAAAGTAGATAAAATAAACTCACAAGCCACCCCGTGGTTATCAATAACAGCTAATTTGTCTATTAATTTCTTATAAAGAATGTCAATATCACTGGTTGGCGCTCCGGCGTTGGATAAATAGTCAAAAAGCGGGCTGATGGGATTTTGGTTGGCTGGATTGGTCTGATAGCCATCGTTAAGGGTGCTTGTAAGCGCGGTCAGCTTTTCAAAAATCTCTGTCGTCTGTTTGCCGTTTTTGGTCTGATAATAGAGCAATCCTAAAGCACCACCATAAGAAAACGCTTTTTGATAGTCTAAGACTCTAGGTTCAATCTGCCACCCTTGGGCACTTTTAAGCAAATCTTCAGCACTATTCGCCGCGTCAGTGACACCGCCTTTAGGCGTTTTGAATAGCGTGGGCGTAACCGCAAAAAAACGGCGTCTTTCTGCCCCTGCCTGAAACTTCTCATGATAGATATCTTTTATTTTATCGCGTGTCGGCGTGTCTTCAACAATGATACTTTTAATCACGCTAAACGGTAAGGGCGCAGGGAGTAGCACACAGTTAGTATCATCCGCATTTATCAGCGCATCACTACTCAGCGCTCGTTGATTATGAATAAGATTAGGCGTCTCTATAAAGCCACTCCAAGCGTTGAATGGGCTGATTTGCTTCATATCTATCTCTAATAAACAGCCCTTTAAATGTCTGTCTTCTTCTTTTGCTTTTGCTAGCGCCGATGGGAGACGCTCTGCGCTAAAGCAGGGCAGATAACCTAAGGGAATATCCTCCATGGCATCTATTAAGTAACTGCTTTGCGCAGCGTTAGGTTGCAAAAACCCTTGTTTATCAATGATTAACCCATAGTTAATATAGTGTGTTAGGTTCTCAGTGTTGGTGACGATATACCAGCTATTACTCATAATGTGCGCCTCTTTAATATTTCCAGCTTTATTTCACTGGTTTCGCCTTCTGGAATAAAGGTAACCGTTGCATCCGCTTTTGGTAAAATCTCTTCAAGAATGCTGTCGCGTGTTTGGTTTTTAAACAGATAAAGCTTTTCCCTAGCCCGCGATGACATCACATATAAGCGTTTTTTTAAGCCCTCTTCGCCGCCAAAGGTCTCTTTGAAATCATCTGTCTGGATAAATACCGTATCGAACTCAATGCCTTTCACGGACTTATCACTTAATACCACGATACCGCTTTGACTAAAATCGATATTCACCTCGCCTTTTTGGGTAGATGAATAAGTGGTGATAATAGGGCGCGGATTATTGCGGGGCTTATCATCTCTAGCTAAGCGCCTCACCCAATCATCGCGTTTGGTATCCGTGGCTACAAATAAACCAATCAGCTTACTGGGGTCAAAGTCATATTCCTTGAGGATTTGTTCTGTGACTTTATCAAGCTTATCGTATTCATATAATATAGGGATATTGATAGACGGTCTATCGGGTATCGCAGGTTTTGGACTGGCGTTATCGGTATAAAAATAGCCACAAAATAACGCAATAGGGCGCGTATTACGCCAGTTTTCCTTCAGCTCGATAACGTCATCTGATTGTAAACCTAGGCAAATTTCAATCTCCTCTCTTGAGGAGTTGTGTTCTGTAATTTGCTGATTTTGGTCGGCAACGACAAAAAAGCTTTCTACATTTAGGCTCTCGACCGCGTTGTACCACTCTGGAGGTAAATCCTGCCCTTCATCAATGATTAAGCTGTGACCTGATAAGTTAAAATCTTTGGCAGCTAAATTCTCTATCGCTGCGCTATAGTCGGGCTTATAGTTTTCTAATTCAGGTACATATTGCTGACAGGTATCCCAGTGTAGCGAATAAAACCAAGACATCGCGGTATGCATATTATCTTTTAACGCGTCATCAACTAGATATTTATTGGCATGATTTAACACCTTATTAAAGGTTAAAAAGTGCACATCATTTTTATTGGTAAGGTTTTGTAAGCGCATCAATGCCACCACTGATTTACCAGTCCCTGGTGCGCCAACAATCAAATACTGCCCCTCTTCAGGTAGCCGCAAAATCTTGCGTTGATCTTTAGTGAGCTGATCCTGTCTCGGTAACTCAAATATACGTTTAGCCATTTTGGGTCCTTATGACATCTACCAAAGCGGGAATATTCACTGCTGGATTGCCTTTAATAAATACTCTATCCAAAAAAACATTATTGTAGCGACAAGAGGTATCGGGCACAAGCGCACAAGCATGACAGGCCGCACGATTGAGCCATGAAGGTCCCTGTTTTTCCATCTCGCCACAGACAGGGTCTAATGAACACCATTCAGCTTGCCGCAAAGCGCTATCGAGGAGACGCAAAAACCGAGCAGGCTCGACCAGTTGTACGATGCCACCTAAAGTACCTGCGATATCAGGTACAGCGGTATAAATCATAATACCTGCCATATTATCATCGGCAGTAGAACAATAAATCCGCTCTTGTAGAGAGGCGGCAGGGTAACCCGCCGATGATTCTAGTTCACGCATCAGCAGATGGGCGAGGGTATGCATCATAATAAATCGTGGTGTCGGAATAATATCCTCTGCCAATACCAGCTCTGAGTCTTGGTAGCGTTGATTGATTTCATTGGCACGCAGTCTAATATAAGGATTAGATTCCCACTCTTTAAGTAGCGCCGTATCTAAAGTAAAGAAGATGCCTTCGCCAAACAGCTCTATAGCAGGCAACCAATCTGCTACACCCTCTATATCTGGAAGGATGATATTTTCGGCATCGTCAGGGTCTCGTACCTGATGGGTGTCGGTAGATATTTTATTATCTAGCGTTATATCCCCTGCGCAAGCATCATCGACCTTAATATTGCGTGAGAAGCCTTTGAACACCTCAATCACCCGCAATCTATCTATTGCGACTAATTGATGAATCAGTTTTGCCGATAGATAAGGGTCATCATTCTCTGATACGCTCGCATCCTTTAGGTTCGCCTCTTGTGTTTTGTCTGCAATATAAGCGCCCCATTCTTCGGTTAAATGCCGCGTCAAAAAATCTGCCCCTGCTGGAAAGTCGGCAGGGGTGGTCAGGGCTATATATTCATCGCTCAGCATATCAGTAGTCACAAAGCTTTGGTCTTGCAAGGTTTTTATAGTCTCAATCGCTGCTAAGAGCTCCTCTTTGGTACATTTAAGCTTTCTAATTGCGCTTTGGATTTCACGATTTTTTTGTATGTTTCGAGTGGCAGTTTCAATAGCGCTAATGATTTGCGAGTTAGACTGCAATTGATAAATAATAGAGTATCTATCGATATTTGATTCAGGCGGAATAACTAGCGCGCGCTCTGTATGCGGGGTATAAATTCGAGCGTCATTTATCTCAGTGATAATATAATCATCGCCTGATTGACTCTTAAACTGTGTTTTCTCAAAAGTATTACGGGCACTACATTTAGTACAGTAAATAACCTTTTTGCCTTTTGAGTCTTGTATTTTAAGATAAGCGTTATCCGCATCTCCATTACATTTGTTATGCCCTCTATGACAAATATAATGCCAAGGAACATCCCTTAAATCCCCGTTAGCACTGGCGGTGCACCATATCACTTGCTTTAATAAGCCTTTATTGGGTTTGCAGCTATCGGATTTGCAAAATAATTTATCATCAATGCGGGCATTAGGATGTTTAATAGCCATCCACGGTTTGTGAGAAATTAGACCGCAATGAGTACAAGACATCCATGAGGGGAAGCGCTCCACAGGCAACGTGTGACCTTTGATGTCAAGGGGCTGCACCGTTTTGATTTGCGCCTCAGGGGGTAATAAGAGTTTTTTATCCGTTTGAAAGTATTTTTTGACCCTCTCGACACCATGCAGTTGCAGTAAGTGTTTTGGGTTTGACCAAAAGCGGGTATCTTTTACTTTAACCAGCCATTCAAGATTATCATGTACCACAGAGCCAACGCCAGAGTAGCCGGTCAGATGCGAGAAACGCACGGGCGTTAGCCATTTATCAGTATAAACGAATTTTTTGTCATCTAACTGCAACTTAAATAACGCTGTTTTTTCAATATTACGCATGGAGTTTAAGGTTTGCCAAACGCCAGAATAGCGCTCAGCATCAAAAGATATCAGTAAACCTCTACCTGATTTGTCATAAGGTTTATATCTCAAATTAACTGCGGATGACGCCTCTATTTTCCATTCATCAACTAAACGGTCTAAATGCTGATACGTGTCTGTAGTATCGTCAGTTAGCGCATATTTAATCCGTTGCTTTAACTTTTTGATGATTTTTTCAGTAGATACATTATCACTAGCAGGGCTGAAGAAATCTTCAGCTTCGGTGTTCTTTAACAAGCCATTTTCACCATGTCTGACCGCGGTGACTAAGGCGGCATGCAAGGCTCTATTACGCACTTGCTCGGTAAAAGGCGTTAAGCTAGAGGGCTCTACAAATCGATAAAATGAGCTGTGATAGGCGCGGAAATTCTCATAATGCGACAAGCTGCGCGCTTGGGTTTTGTAATAATTGACAAATACAATACCCGGTATATCCCCTCGACCAACGCGGCTACTGGCTTGGATATATTCGGCAGTGGTTAAAGGCTGCCCATTCATCACCATTAATGCCAGTCTGGGCTCATCTAAGCCGACCGAGACCATATTGGTGGCTAACACCGCATCTACCGCGTTATCTTGCTGAAAGCTCGCACTTAACGCGGCAAATGCCTGTGCGTTAGTTTCTGCGGTATTATTACCCGTTAAAGTCTTGGTATGAATAGGGCGCACGGGAAAGCACTGCTTATACAGGGCAGCTATGTCTGCGTTTTCTAGTAAAAAATCTGCGGCGCCACTGCCTTTAAGGAAATCCTCATCAGCGGTTTGCGAGGCTAAATAATTCTCGATTTTTTCAGTATAATTTGGTGCATAGTCTTCTGCTGCTTGCACAAAATAACTCATTAATAGGCGCTTTTGTACCGTGGCGATATTATTTTGAAAGTTTGTTTGAGTATTGCCCACACCCTTTAAGCTACCGTGATACACCATCTGTGTCCACCACGCATCTTTGAGCGCATCTTGCTCAGGGTACAGCACTTGCGGAGCTGCTAATAAAGCCCCTGCTAAATCTTCGAGACAGTTTTTGCGCTGCCGATTAAATGCCAAATAACCGACATACAGCCGCCCTGGCTTTTCTTGCAAAGACACTTCTTTAGCAAAATAAGAGTCGTTTTGACGCAAGCCAACTGGAGGGAAAACCGCCATATCTCGACCAAATAAGGCTTTAACTTGCTCCTTAGCTTGGCGAATGGTTGCCGTTGACGCAATGAATTTTGGATACACCCCACGCGAGGTGATAATGGCTTCTAAGCCGGTTTCATATAGACCGACTACTGACCCTAACGCGCCTGCAATCAGATGTAACTCATCTTGAATGATAAGCTCAGGCGGTCTATTATTTTGCCCACCAAAAAACACATTGGCTTGGTCATTCCACGCCAATCTAGCCAGTTTATCAACCGTGGCTATGAGTAGGCTAGGTGGGTTGGCATATAGCGCCTCATCAACGACATTAAAGGGTAGGATTTGCTGATTGTCGCTGCCATTTGTACCAAAATCACAATGCTGATTGTGGCATAAAAAGTGAAAGGTATCGTTTTCTGCGACATAGTTAGCACTGGTAAATGTATCCGCGCACCATGGGCACTCACTTAAGACAAACTTGCTAAAGTTTAGTTTTTCCTTAATATCGACCGCTTGCGCAAAGGTATTTGGTGACGCCGCACTCCCAAGCCACAGCCCAACGGTAAACGGCTCTGCTCCTAATGAGCTATCTTTTCTGCGAATAAGCTCCAGTGCGCCTATCACTTTACAAGCGCGTACAAACTGTTGGGCAGTTAACAGCCGTAAGGTGTAACGCATAATAGCCACAGTACCGTTGCCACTACTTGGATAGTTCAGACGTCTATATACAAACAAAAAAGCCATGACACCTAAGTAAGCTTCGGTCTTACCGCCACCTGTTGGAAACCAAATTAAATCTACGACATCACGATACTCATTCTCTTCATTAATGGTCGATTCTAAGCTCATTAGAAAAAAAGCCAACTGAAAAGGTCGCCAGCTGTATTTGGCACGTTTAGGGTCGCTCTGTTGCATTTGTGCCAACATCGCTTGATTAGATAATGCAAAGGCTTTTTTTGCATTATCATTGCTATGCAACACACTGATACCACTGCGCATCCGCTGCGCGGCGACGTGCATACGTTCAATGATATTTTGAGCGGTTTGTTGCTCATCGGCATCTTCTGAGCGTTTGAGCTGCTCTTGGGTATCAATCCAGTCCAAATAATCTTCAACAAATACGTCAAGTTGCTCTAAGACCGTAGCGTCAGTTTGTATCAGTTGTAGATAGTCAAAATCTAATATCTTGTTGGTCGCCTCACCAGTATTTGCCGTCACTTGCGGCACTTCAAACGTGGGCATAAAATCACTATATAGCATGATTTCGTTATTTTTGGCATCTTGCCAATCTACCGCAACCCCATGACCAATGGCATAGACATGTTGGTCTTTATAACGCAGCTCCAGCTCTTTTTCTTCTTCGGTCAGTAGGGATTTACTGACTCTAGGGTAGTTACGCAGTACAGTTTTATCAAAGTGACAAGTCAGCTCAACCTCAAACAAAGCGCCTTCAACCCGCTCTTGTAAGGCGGCAAACAGTTTATCTTTAGAGGAGTCACTGGGCTTATCAGCGGGATTTTTTTGGGTATTTGACAAGGTTACCGTCACGATTTTGCCATCACCATAGTTTCGAGTCGTCACATCTATGCGCGCACTGTCATCATAAATATAATGGATGGATGAGGTATCGATAGATATGCCATTACCATCCGTATTGTCGATACCTGCCTCCGCTAAGTATATTTTTTTCCATTGACGCCTGCGACTGTCACTAAAGCCACTATCTTTAGAATCTATATGCTCGAACCTCACCGCTTTATAAGAGATACGAATATAAGGCAGGGTCGCATCAACATAAAAAGAAAAGCCCATAGAGGAGGGCGGCTGATAGCGTTGAGTCAATTTTGTAGGGGTGGATGTCACATCGGAATCATCTTCTGTCTGTAAATCGACGGTCTCTTCTTCCTCACTCTCCTCTAAAACACCCGCCGGATATAAAATACCCATAGTGTATCTATTGAATGGATTTGCTCCTATGAATATCTCAGCATTGGTTTTTTCATCGAACCTTAATTTTTCGCCTGACAGCTTTGTTTTTATCCATTGCACAAAATGTTTGCGTTCTTCGTTATAGTTAATCATGTATCAGACCCAGCGCAGTGCTTTTTACTAAAATATAATAAAAAAGTGGAAGAGGAGGAAGCGAAAGTTTAGTTTAGCATAAGCCTCGGTTTAAAATGAATGGTTACTCAGTCCAAAATAAGCAATGAGTATCAAATGTTTATAGCAAAGTGGTTATAAATTTAAACCCGCTACTGGGATAAATTTTACTGGCGTGCGGTTATCACGGCGGCGGCGCAACATTTATCCCAGCAGTGCTCTATCATTTTTAGAGTGACTCGACTATATCATTAAGA
>DAIPIF010000057.1:0-10139 GCA_036770925.1 Psychrobacter sp. | reverse complement strand
GCTCAATGTTGAGTATGGATTCGCTACTGCTGTTTTGCTCATCAATACTAATGAGTGGCTGTTTATCGTTTTTATACAGTACATCAATACGCCCAAAAAACTGCCAGTTTTTAAAGGCAGCAAGCAGTGCATCGGCTTGGTTTTGAGTATAGATTTGCTCCGTTGCTTTGCCTGTATTGGTCCAATGCAAACGAGTCGCCAATTGCAACGCTTCGCTAAATACCACCAATGAGCCTGTGACTTTCACATGCCAAGGACTGCTTATGGCGCTTTTATCAATGCCAATAAGCGCCGCTGCCTCAGCTGCCATCATCGGCGTATTAAACTGCGCCAGTAAGTTTGGCGTTAAGGGATGCGTCTGTTTAATCGCCTCATCTAAGCTATCATAGTGATATAAAAACGGCAATGGCTGGTCTTGGGTCAGCGTCTTTTTACTCACTTTGCAATTGTGAATACGCCACCCAATAGCCGTATCAGTTAAGGCTTCTGCCAAGATAATGGCATTGGGAGCAAGCGTTTGGGCACTGTTTTGGCTAGCAGTGACCTCCAGCAGCTTGCTATTAAGCGCCGCATCATTGAATGGCTCTGCTTGAGTGTCGATATGAGGTGCTGATGGAGTGGTCAAGGCAGTCAAATCCATAAAGGTGAGGTCAATAAACAGGAGCGTTAATATAACATTTATCGCCCATGTCCCGCCAATAAATTAGTCGCTTTAATAAATTTGCGGCGTTAACGGCGCTTGTAGTCATTGAAATACCGCTTGTCGATTGCCCGCAGGCTTGTACTTAAGCGCCATTTCGTCCACTATATTATGGACACCGCCACTCATGCTAAAAGCGGTCAAAACAGTTTAAACCAACAGGGTCAAACAACCCATCTTAAAACAATCTATCTTAAAACAACGAAGGGAATAAAAATGAGTCAACATCAGCAAACCATCTATGACGACAATAATATCTTTGCAAAAATGCTAAACGGTGATATCCCCTACCATAAGGTTTATGAGGATGATAAAACCCTCGCCTTTATGGATATTATGCCGCAAGCAAAAGGTCATGTCTTAGTGATTCCTAAGCAAAAAGCAGTGGATTTGGTTGACCTTGAGCCAGAGTATGCCGCCGCGGTATTAATGAGCTCTAAAAAAGTGATGCAAGCCCAGCGCCAAGTGTTCCATCGTGAGGGCATTATTCAGATGCAGCTCAATGGTGCTGAGGCAGGTCAGACGGTATTTCACTACCATATACATCTGATTCCCTCGAATATCCACGAGCTCGCTATTCACGCCGCTAAGCAAGCGGATCATGCTGAGCTTGCGGATATGGCAAAGCAGTTGGCGGCGGCAATTGAGGCACAATAGATAGATGTAAATTTTCATTGATATGATTTCGATATTAATATGAATAACTTGACCTCTTCAACCCATAAAAAAGACAGCGGACCCGTTGTCTTTTTTGTTTTTTGGGTAATAGTTCTGTGACAATTGTTAAAAATATGTTACCTATCAGGCGCTATTCTGGGGTTCTTTGCAACAGTGTGGTAAACATAACGTATTATTCATGGCTCACTATTATCCTGGCTTCGACATGGGTCGATAATATTTGAGGCATAAAATTTGCGGTTATAAAAAGAATGTTGTGAGACCACTGTATGGAAAATAAATCCTCTCGATCTACTATTTTACTGCCTGTATTTATACCGGCGGCTATTATCATGATTTCGCTGGTGATTGGCACCTCTATTAATCCAGAAGCGGCGGGTGTGTTATTTGGTAATGTGCTCAATGTTATCACCGATACTTTCGGCTGGTTTTATATGCTAGCCGTGGCTATATTTTTGATGTTTATCATTGTCATCGCGTTCTCACCTTATGGTGCTATCAAGCTTGGACCTGACCATGGCGAGGCGGAATATAAGTTCCTTGAATGGTTTGCGATGCTGTTTTCGGCAGGCTATGGTATTGCATTATTATTTTTTGGCGTTGCCGAGCCAGTGCTGCATTTTGCCAGTCCGCCACTGGCTGAGGCGCAGACGATTGCTGCGGCAAAAGAGGCGATGCAAATTGCTTATTTTCATTGGGGTTTTCATATTTGGGCAATTTATGGTGTTGTCGGTTTATCTTTGGCTTATTTTGCCTTTCGTCATGGCTTGCCATTATCCATGCGCTCAACGTTATATCCGCTGATTGGCGACAAGATTTATGGTCCTATCGGGCACACGGTTGATGTGTTTGCTATTTTGGGTACGATGTTTGGTATTGCGACCAGTTTAGGGCTGTCAGTCTCGCAGATTAATGCCGGTTTGAATTATTTATTACCGGATATGATTCCTGTGAGTATTACGGTGCAGGTGATTATCATTGCGCTGGTGACCGCCGCGGCATTGGTATCGGTGCTCGCTGGGATGGATAAAGGGGTAAAAAGACTGTCCATTTTAAATATGGTACTAGCAACCGCGCTGATGCTGTTCGTGTTTGTCGTCGGTCCAACCATCTTTATTCTCAATGCTTTTATGGAAAACACCGGCAGTTATTTGGGCAATATCGTTGAGCGCACGTTTAGTTTACAGGCGTATCAGCTCAGCGATTGGATTAGTAATTGGACGCTGTTTATCTTTGCATGGACGATTGCATGGGCACCGTTCGTCGGTCTGTTTATTGCCAAAATTAGCCGTGGTCGTACTATCCGTGAGTTTGTGTTCGGTGTGATGTTGGTGCCGACCTTTTTCACCTTCTTTTGGTTTGCTGTGTTTGGCGATACGGCGCTACATATGATTATGTATGAGGGTTATACCTCGCTGATTACTGAGGTGCAAAATGACCAAGCGATTGCCTTATTTAAGTTATTAGAAAATCTGCCCTTTACAGAATTTGTGTCTTCATTAACGGTGTTATTGATTATCACCTTTTTTGTGACCTCGTCGGATTCAGGCTCATTAGTGATTGATTCGCTAGCGGCTGGTGGTCGTAGTGATACGCCGTGGTGGCAGCGCTCGTTTTGGGTGGTGACTGAAGGCGCGGTTGCCTCAGTGTTGCTGATTGCAGGGGGTCTGACGGCGCTACAAACCGCGGCTATCGTTAGTGCGCTGCCTTTTGCTGTTATCATCTTAATTTCTATATTTGGGATGTGGCGCGCGCTGCGTATCGAAGGTCACCGTAATCAGAGCTTGGCTAATGATAACCATCTACCGCCGCATCTACTGAAACTAGACGCATGGCGCGACCGTATTGATTATATGACGCAGCAGCCAACGCGCGAGAAAGTGCTGGGTTATATCCAAGGCACCATTGTAGCCTCCATGAATGAGGTTTCAGAGAAGTTTGCCGAAACCGGTTGGCTGCCTGAAGTGAACTATGATGAGGTCAATGATCGCGTGGTGCTTGAGTTACGAGGTGATAATAACGTCGAGTTTTGGTACGAAGTGCGCTTATCAGAGCACAAAGCGCCTGATTATTATACCGAAGCGATGGCGAATAAGCTGCCACAAGAGCATCATTATCGTGCTGAGGTGTATCTGCGCCGTGGTGGGCAAACCTATGATTTGTATGGCTATCAACCTGAGTCAGTCATTAATGACATCATTGATCAGTTTGAAAAATACCTACATTTCATCAACGTATCCCCTGATATTTTACCGTGGCGGATGCAAGCGCATGATGATGATTTGACCCTAGAGCAGGACAGTATATTTGATAAATAGCGCAATCCTCTACCCATTAAAGTATCGCTACAGGGAGACAATGACTTGCACAATGACTTGCAATGTAGCGATTAACCCTTAGAATAACGGCTTGTTTTCATTGACTTGTTTTTATAAGGGGCAAGCCGCCTGTTATGTCTATAACTACTCTAAGTAATCCTGATGCGCCGCCGTGCGTTGCTGCTGACCATCCGTTATTACAGCCGCTTATTATTGGTGGCTTGACGATAGAAAATCGCCTGATGGTCGCACCGATGGCAGGCGTGACGGACAATCCCTTTCGCAAGCTCTGTAAATCCTTTGGCGCAGGTCATGCGGTCAGTGAAATGATTATCGCGGATACGGCGCTCTATGCGCGCAAAAAGTCCTTGTATCGTGCCAATTTCGATGGTGAGATTGCGCCCATTTCTGCCCAAATCGCAGGGGCAGAGCCTGATAAGCTTGCCGAAGCGGCGCGCTATCAGATTGATAATGGTGCGCAGATTATCGATATTAATATGGGCTGTCCTGCCAAAAAGGTCTGTCGTCGGCTGGCAGGTTCAGCACTACTGCAAGATGAGGATTTGGTCGCCCGCTTGCTGGATACGGCGGTCAATAGCGTAAACGCGCCAGTCACTTTAAAGACCCGCTTAGGCTTTGAGAACGGTCGTGAAAACATTTTACGGGTCGCTAAAAGAGCGGAGCAAGCAGGTATTGCCGCCATTGCCATTCATGGGCGCACGCGTGAGGACATGTACACTGGGGAGGCAAGATATGAGCTGATCCGCGAGGTGAAAGACAGCATTAGCATTCCTGTGATTGCGAATGGTGATATTGATAGTCCCCAAAAAGCCCTACGTGTTTATGAATTAACGGGCTGTGACGCGGTAATGATAGGGCGCGCCGCGCAAGGGCAGCCGTGGATATTTCGTGATATTGAGCATTATTTGCGCACGGGAGAGAGTTTAGCCCCGCCCAGTATTAGCGAGATTAAACAGATTGTACTCGCGCATTTGCAAGAGCTATACGACTTTTATGGTGAGTATTCTGGCTGCCGTATCGCCCGTAAACATATCGCTTGGTACACCACAGGCATCCCAAACTCTAACGCTTTTCGTCAAGCCATGTATGGCGAGGAGAGCACCGCTGGACAGTTTAAAGTGGTCGAAGCATTTTTGCAGGCGCATGAGTAATGCTCAAATAAGACACTTGACAAACCCTTGCTGTCAGCTAACAATAGCTATGTTACAAAACAGATACGTCTATTTTATTAAACATAGGAAATGGCGCTTTGCTAGAATTTATTATTGATGGACGACAATAAACAAAAAGGATTTTTTATGGCTACCCCCTCAAAAGCAGCAATTACTAAAGCAGTCAAAGATAAGAACATCATCATCACCGGCGCATCAAGCGGTATCGGTGAGCGTACCGCTTTTTTACTGAGTGAGTGTGGCGCGCACGTTATTTTATTGGCACGTACTGAAGATAAACTAAAAGCGGTCAAAGACAGTATCGAGGGATTGGGTGGCAAAGCCAGTTATTATCCTTGTGACTTGACCAATATGGATGAGATTGAAACCGTTAGTGCGCAGGTTTTGGCAGATTTTGGGCACGTGGATGTACTGGTTAATAATGCCGGTCGCTCAATTCGGCGCTCAGTACATGAGTCTATTGACCGTTTTCATGACTTTGAGCGCACGATGGATATCAACTATTTTGGCGCGGTAAAAATCATCCTTGGATTTTTGCCTACGATGATTAGTCGTCAATCGGGTCAAATCGTCAATATCTCCTCTATTGGTGTACTGGCAAATAGCCCACGTTTTGCCGCTTATGTCGCCTCAAAATCGGCACTGGATGCCTTTAGCCGCTGCCTTGCTGCTGAAGTGAAAGGCGATAATATCACAGTGACCAATATCTTTATGCCACTGGTACGCACGCCTATGATTGAGCCGACCAAGCTGTATCGTTATATGCCAGCGCTGATGCCTGACGAAGCCGCGTTGATGGTAGCCAAAGCCATTGTCCAAAAACCCAATAGTATCGCCAGTAATATGGGCAAATTTGCCTCGGCGACTTATTCATTAGCACCTGCCATTAACGTGGGTATCCAATCGATGGGCTATCGTATTTTCCCAAGTACCCGTTTGGGTATGACCACCGATAGGAAGCCCAATCTGGCACAGCGTGCCTTTGCCAGAATTTTACCGGGCGAATATCATTAAGGTGATAAGCTTATAAACCATTAAGCTGACAAACTGCTAGCCAAAAATGTTCCATAAGATAACAAACAGTCCTGCCATAATAATGCTGATGATAAATAACCGCTTTGCCCAATAAGGTATGAGCGGTTTTTTATAGCCCAAACTATTTAAGTTGCTATCGACGGCATGCTTTATTCCTGCGAAGTCTTGTTCTGTTGGCGTGGTTTTGACGCGGTTTTTTATCAGTGCTGCAGAATCATCGACTATCGGTGCGCTGTCAGCGCTGAGGGCGGCACTAGGAATGCCTTGTTTATTGGCAATGGCGTTAATTTTTTGCTGCTGCTTACTCTTCAAATGGGTCTCATAAGCATCGATGCGCTCTTTGGCGGCGTCCATACTGATGTTTTCATCTTTGGCTAAGGTCTTAATCGCCATCACCAGATTGTTTTTCTCAATCATCATAATGACCACTTTTGGCAATTTGGCATTGACAGGCTTTGAGTCGGGGTCAGCATTAAACATGGCTGCTATTATCCTTATTATAAAATTATCAGCCATTATAGCAATTCTATCTGAATTATTAATGCTGCAATGCTCGCGTATCTGAGGGTGGATATTAATAGCTATAAAAAAACCGCAATCAATTGTTTGATTGCGGCAGAGGAGATAGCATTATTTTTAAGGTAAAAATGACTTATAAGTCTTTCCAGCGCTGGATAGATTCTTTAATCACCTCTTTGGCTTCGCTGACATCACCCCAAGATTCAACCACTGTTGTGCCGGCTTTTTTGAGGTCTTTATAGTGGCTGAAATGGAAATGCAGTTGCTTAATCAGCTGCTCAGGTAAATCCTCTAAGCTGTTATAAGCGTTGCCATTGTTGCGGTCATCAGCAGGCACCACGACGATTTTGTCATCCACTTCGCCATCATCAACGAATTTCATCACGCCAATCACTTTGGCTTTTAAGAAAATACCGGTGGTCAAAGGCTGTTCTGTGATGATGAGGGCATCGAGCTCATCGCCATCTTCGTCTAGAGTTTGCGGGATAAAACCATAGTTGCAAGGTTTCGCAAAAATCTGTGGGTCAACACGGTCCAGCTCAAATACGGCAAGCTCACGGTTCCATTCGATTTTATGGCTGCTGCCCGTTGGAATTTCTACTACGACATTAATGATACCGCCATCAACATCACCTGCGTCCAAAATTTTATTAAAATCTGCCATAAAATGCTCCAATGCTCTGTTGTTATATATAGGTCAAAGATAAGGGTTAACGGTTGGCGCAAGGATTATTGCTGCGCCCAATGTGTAGCGCCTGCGATTATAACAAGTTTGATGCAAATTTTCTCATAATGCTTAAGTCTAAGCGCGCAAGATATTATGCACAAAAGGATTATACCAAAAGCAGTGACCCGCTACTTTGAGTCAAGCGTGCGTAATTGCAGCGCTCCAGTATGACGTTTGGCGATATTATCAATGAGCATTTGGGTGATATGCTCATAACGGCATAGCGAACTATTAGGATTATCATCGGTCTCATTTAGGCTGATAAAATCTGCCAGTCGTAGCATTTGCATACCGGCATAGCCACAAGGATTAATGGCGTTAAAGGCGGATAAGTCACAATTGATATTGAGTGCCAGTCCATGATAGCTAAAGCCGTGTTTAATCTTAAAGCCTAATGAGGCGATTTTGCCGAGCATGATAGGATGAGTATCAGGGCTGATATTAGAGTGGCTGATATCGTTTTTATTAACCTCATTATATTGGCTATATAAATAAACCCCCGGTGCTTCACGCCGCGCCCGCGCCTGAATCGCGCTATTATTGGATAATGAAGAGTGGCTTAAGCACTCATTAAGCACATCCTCTAATGCTTGCTCAGCATGTGAGACCAAATGGCGCACGCTCCAACCAAGGCTTTGCAAATCAAACAGCCAATACAGCACCAATTGCCCATGCCCATGCCAAGTGACTTGTCCACCGCGATCGGTTTTGATAATCGGCGTATCGGTATAGCGCAAGATATGCTCTTCTTTACCCGCCTGCCCAAGCGTATACACGTCATTATGGTCGACAATCCATAGCTCATCTGGGGTGCGTAGCCCGTGCTCTTTTTTTAAAGCGATGCGCTCAAGGGTACGCGCCAGCATCGCCTCATGAGTGGGATTATAATCCGCTGCGCTCAGAGATTTATGGATAAGGGTCGGGCTAATAACAGTCTCATCCAAACCAGTATCATTGATGTTAGGGGTCATAGGGGTGTTATCTTCTTATGAGGGGATAAAAGTGCCGCTTGAGAGCTTAGCACGCCTTAGTATAGCAAAGATGCTTTTCATTCGGCGAGCAATAGGCTACATTAATCATCAACAATAAAAGGATATTTTATGACAGATAATAATCAAACGGCGAGCCTGCCTGCTAACAGTCACACCAATCATGCCCTGAGCATTATCACAACGATTGAGCAGCTACAGGTTCAGTTTGCCCGCCTACAAGCCTTAAGCCGTAATCAGCCGATACTCGATTGGGACACTCGTGAGCTACAATTGGATAATTTGGAGGCGCTATTAAGCGACAATCAAACCAGTTTGGCGCGGGCAATCAATGCCGATTTTGGACATCGTAGCGAATCAGAAACTCAGTTTGCTGAGCTGTTTCCGAGCTTTACGGGTATCAGCCATGCCAAAAAAAATGGCAAATCATGGATGAAAACCCGCCGCGTGTCCATTTCTGCGATGTATCGACCGGCTCATAATGAAATCCAGCCGCAGCCGTTGGGACTTGTGGGCATTATGGTGCCGTGGAACTATCCGTTATATTTAGCGATAGGACCGATGATTGATGCCTTAACCGCAGGTAATCGGGTGATGATTAAGATGAGTGAGGCAGCCCCGAAGTTTGCGCAAGCCTTTGCCAAAGTCATTGCTCACTATTTTTCGCCCGATATGGTCTGTGTGGTGCTCGGCGAGGTGGATATTGCCGAAGCCTTTAGCAAACTGCCCTTTGACCATCTGCTTTATACCGGCTCAACGCAAGTGGGCAAAAAAATCATGGCTGCCGCTGCGCCAAACTTGACCCCTGTGACACTTGAGCTTGGGGGTAAGTCGCCGGTGATTGTGCTCGATGATTCTAACTTAGAGTCTGTGGTCAATCGAATCATGATGGGCAAAACCCTAAATGCTGGTCAAACCTGTATTGCGCCTGATTATGTGCTGATTCCACGCGCCCATCATCCGCAGTTTATCAGCTTAGCTGAGACGTGGATGCAGGAGCATTATCCGAATATCGGCGCTAACTTGGATTACAGTCATATTATTAATCCAGAGCAGTTCACCCGAGTACAAGGCTATCTACAAGCGCTGCCCACCGATAGCGTGCATGAGCTGACGCAAGTGGCGGCTAATACTGAGACGCGCCTGATGCCTCCGGTGATTGTTACTGAGCCGCCGCTCGATAGTGACATCATGCAAAATGAGATATTTGCGCCCATCTTGCCTTTGATACATTATGAGACGCTCGATGACGCCATTGATTTTGTCAATGCCCGTCCTAGACCTCTAGCGTTATATGTGTTTGGTAATGACAATCGTAATATCAATTTAGTACGCGCCCATACCGTCTCAGGCGGCGTCTGTGTCAATGAAGTCATCGTCCATGTCGCCCAGCACGACTTGCCATTTGGTGGAGTGGGGCACTCTGGAATGGGCGCGTATCATGGCAAAGCAGGGTTTGAGCGCTTGAGCCACATGAAGCCCGTATTTGTGCAATCGAGACTAAACGGCATGAATTTATTGCTACCGCCTTATGGTGATTTATTTAAAAAGGCGATGGCCGTATTTTTGAAGTAAGGGTGAGTAGCGGCTGCTATATCACTATCTAGTGATATCATATTGACTTCATAAAATAGCACCTATCTGGATAGGTGCTATTTTTTATGAGGGCGCGTTCTTGATTCAGGGTTTGATTAGCCGCATTATTTTATAACGGTATCTTTACTACACTGTCAAGAATAGTATGATTCTATGATATTAAGTGTTAATTTAAACTAAATAATCAATACCTACTATAAATAATATCTAATTGCATTGGTGGTGTTATCACCGTAAAATTTATAGTATCAGCCGCCTATTTTACCTTTTATAGCCGCGTTTATATATACAGTATATGAATACGGTTTTAATAGTAAAGCGCTCATAAAATCAAACCCAGATACTCTCCAAGATTTTCCCTGAAGTAATACCTAGCCGATAGGC